>DASXLF010000364.1:0-2483 GCA_036496405.1 Steroidobacteraceae bacterium
GCGCGCAGCGTGGCGGAATCGGCGGGAGTGAAGGCTCGACCGAGAACAGGCTTAACCCCGAGCGCCTGAAAGAAGTTGGTGGACACCACGTTCGTGAGCAGCAGGGCCGAGGTGCCATCGGTGCGCGGCATCAGGTTGCCGCGTCCGCCAAGTGCTACTACGCTCTTCAGGGCCGTGGCGTGCTGCGCCACTTGTTGGTACTCCGGGTAAGTGAAGGAGCCGTCGGCGTCCTGGGGAGTGGTCGCAAACAGGCGGACCAGTTCGCCCGCATGCGGCACGCGCATGGGATGAAGCCAATGCGCGTCCATGAGGCAGAAGATGGCCGAGCTCGCGCCGATGCCGAGGGCGAGCGTCAACACCGCGGTGAGCGTAAAGCTCGGCGCGCGCCGTAGCTGGCGTAACGCGTAGCGCATGTCCTGAACCAGCATCTTCTCCTCCCCGATCCCGTTCCTATTCCCTAGCCCCTGCCTCTACTCCATGCGCAGAGCCTGCATGGGTTCCACGGCAGCCGCGCGGCGCGCGGGAATCAGCGAAGCCAGCAACGCGAGCGCAAAGATCGATACCGCCGCGAGCACCAGGACCATGGGATCCAGCGGATCGACATGAAACAGCAGCGAACGCAGCAGCCGGGTGGCAAACACCGCCGCGACTCCGCCGATCACACACCCTGCCAGGCCGAGTTTGGCGCCGGAAACAAGAATCAGGCGCATGACGCTGGAACGCTGCGATCCCAGGGCCAGGCGGATGGCCATCTCCTGGGTGCGCAGCGCCGCCGAAAACGCGATCACGCTGTAAATGCCGAGTAACGCCAGCAGCACCGCGGCGGCGGCAAAGCTGGAGATGAGCGCGGTATTGAATCGCTGCGGCGCGTGGCCCTCCGCCACCACCCGGTCCATGGATTCGACCTGGGTGAGCGGAAGCTGCGGATCGATGGAGCGCACCGCCGCGCGCAGAGAATCCGCCATCTGCTCCGGGGCCATGGCGCTGCGCATCACGATGGAGCCGCCATTGGCCACCAGCATGTCAGGAGGTGCAAACGAACCCAACCCGTTCTTCAACTGGCTGGGAGGCTGATAGAACTGCGCCATCGTTTCGCCGTCGGCGGTGCCCTGCTTGATGTCGCCGATCTCGCCCACCACGGTCATCCACGGCAGTGGCGTCTCTTTCACGCCAATATGGATGCGCTTGCCGATCGGGTCCTGGCCCGGCCAGTAGCGCTCGGCAAGCGTGCGATTCACGATCACCACCATGGGCGAATCGGCGCGATCGGCTGCGGTGAAGCCGCGGCCCCGAATGAGCGGAATGCCGGCCGCCTGGAAATAATCACCCAGGATCTGCGAAGGCCATCCCATCTGCAGTTCGGCGCCTTTGGGCGGATTGAAGCCTTCCGGATAGATTCCGCTGTTGTTGTCGCTCCCGGCGCCGGGCAGGGTGGTGGTGATTCCCACGGCCTGCACGCTGGGCAACTGCTGCAACTTCGCCAGCAAGGCACGATTGAATGCGTCCACTGCAGCCTGGGTCGAATACTGCTGGTGGGGAAGGCTGTACGACGCCGTAAGTAGGTGATCGGTGCGGAAACCCATGTCGACACTGCGCAGCTTCTCGAAACTGCGCAGGAGAAGGCCTGCGCACGCCAGCAGCACCAGGGCCACGGCAAGTTCCGCCACCACCAGCACCGAACGCAACCGTGCGTGGCCTCCACCGGAGGTGCCGGTACGGCCGCCTTCTTTCAGGGCTTCGTTCACATCGGTCCGGGTGGCGGCCAGCGCCGGAACCAGGCCGCACACTACTCCCGTGATGGCCGCAAGCAGCAGCGCGAATCCGATCACTTTCCAATCGAGGCTGATGGAGCTGATGCGCGGCAGGCTCTCGGGCAGGAAGCTGATTCCGAGGGGAAGCGCGAGCGCGGCCAAGCCCAGCCCGAGCAGGCCGCCAGTCATGCTGAGGGCAAGCGTCTCAATCAGGTTCTGCCGCAACACCGCCGCAGCGTTGGCGCCGAGGGCGAGGCGGACCGAGATTTCACGACGGCGGCGAATGACGCGCACCAGCAGCAACCCCGCCAGGTTGGCGCAGGCGATGAACAGCACCACCGCCACCGCCAGGAACAGCGCCCGCACCAGCGCCCGCGCGCTCTCCACCGTGGCCTGATCCAGGCGATGGACGGCGGCATGAATGCGCAGGCTCTGCATCTGTCCCGGCAGGTTGCGTTGGATCTGCTGCGCCACGACCTCCGCATCCTGCTGCGCCTGGGCTGGAGAAATCCCGGGCTTGAGACGGCCCACCATGTTGTAGTTCCAGCTTCCCTTGCCGTTTTCGATCTCGCCCTGGGTAAAGCTCATCGGCACCCAAAGCTCGCTGCGATTCAGTTGGCCTGGAACCAAGGGGAATTCGAACTCGCGCGGCATTACGCCAATCACGACGTAGGGCTTGCGATCGAGCTGGACCCTGGCTCCCAGGATTCCCGGAGTGCCCTGAAACCGGCT
>DASXLF010000365.1:0-7619 GCA_036496405.1 Steroidobacteraceae bacterium
CCGACTTACAGCCTGCTGAAGTCGTGCGCCACTACCGCGGTGTTCCAGCTCGAGTCGCGCGGCATGAAGGATCTGGTGCGGCGCCTGCAGCCGGATTGTTTCGAAGACATCATCGCCCTGGTGGCTTTGTTCCGTCCCGGCCCGCTGCAGTCGGGCATGGTCGATGATTTCATCAATCGTAAGCATGGCCGCAACGCCGCGGCGATCGATTACCTGCACCCCGATCTGCAGAGCGTGCTGGCACCCACCTACGGCGTGATCCTGTATCAGGAACAGGTCATGAAGATCGCGCAGGTGCTGGCCGGCTACACGCTGGGCGGCGCGGACCTTCTGCGCCGCGCCATGGGTAAGAAAAGTCCGGAGGAGATGGCCAAGCAGCGCTCAGTGTTCGTGGACGGTGCCCGCGCGCGCGGCGTCGATGAGCGTCAGGCCGCGCATATCTTCGATCTGATGGAGAAATTCGCCGGCTACGGATTCAATAAATCGCATTCGGCCGCATATGCATTGCTGTCCTACCAGACCGCTTATCTCAAGGCGCACTATCCGGCCGCCTTCATGGCGGCCGTACTTTCGGCCGACATGGATCGCACCGATAAGATCGTCACGCTGATCGATGAGTGTGCGCACATCGGCCTCGACGTGCAGCCGCCCGACCTCAATGCTTCCTGCTATGCCTTTGCGATGGCGGATGAGCGCACGATTCGCTATGGCCTGGGCGCCATCAAGGGCGTGGGCCGCTCGGCCGTCGAGGCGATCACCGAGGAGCGCGACACGCGCGGGCCGTACCAGAGTCTGCCCGACCTGTGTCGGCGCGTTGACCTCTCGCGTGTGAACCGGCGCGTATTCGAGGCACTGATTCGCTCCGGCAGCCTCGACAGCCTGGGCGTGAACCGGGCCACGCTCATGGCAGGGCTTGATGAGGCGCTGCGCTCCGGGGAGCAGAATGCGCGCAGTGATGCTACCGGGCAGGGGGACATCTTCGGCCGGTCCGGTCAGCCGGTACACGAGCCGATGAATCTGAAGCCGATGCCGGACTGGAATGCCTCGCAACGGCTCGCGGGCGAGCGCGAGACGCTCGGGCTGTACCTGAGCGGCCACCCGATCGCCCCGTACGAACAGGATCTGCGCTGTTTCGCCTCCGGGCGCATTGCCGAATTCGCACTGGAGCGTCCCGCGGGGGCGGTCGATCCGGCCCGCAGCTATATGGATGCGCGCAGCGTGAAGCTGGCGGGACTCATTCTGGAAGTACGGCGACGCGGGCCACGCGTGAGCTTTATGCTCGACGACCGCAGCGGCCGCATGGAAGTCACTCTGTTCGAGGAAGTCTATCAGCGTCATCGCGAGATCGTGGTGAAGGACACGCTGGTACAGGTGGAGGGTTTGCTGCGCTTCGACGAGTTCAGCGATGCCTGGCGGCTCGGCGCCAAGCAGGTCACCGCGCTGGAAGCGGTACGTGAACGACTGGCGCGCTCGCTGGTCCTGACCTGGCCACGCGCGCCGCAGCGCGGTCTGCCGGAGAGTCTGCAGGCGCTGCTACAGCAGCATCGCGGCGGCCAGTGCGCGGTGCTGCTGCGCTATCGCTGCGAAGCGGCTTCCGGCACGTTGGCCTTCGGTGCGGACTGGAAGGTGCGGCCCACACACGAGCTGCTCGAACGACTCGAAGGCCTGCTGGGCACAGGCCAAATCCAGCTTCGCTACACGGTCGAGAGCCTCGCCACCGAGGCGGTAGGCTGAGTCTTGCGATCCGTCGCCGGGGCTCGTAGGCTTCGGGCCGGCACCCATCCCAAGAGCGATAACACTGCCGATGGCCGTCAGCTTTCTCGAATTTGAACAACCAATCGCCGAACTCGAGGCCAAGATTGAAGAACTCGGCCATGTGACCTCGGACTCCGAGGTCAACATCGAGGAGGAGATTACGCGTCTGCGGGCCAAGAGCCGTGCCCTGACGCGTTCGATTTTCTCCAATCTCACGCCCTGGCAGATCACGCAGCTGGCGCGCCATCCGCAGCGCCCCTACACCCTCGACTATGTCGGCTCGATCTTCACCGATTTCCACGAGCTGCACGGCGATCGCATGTACGCCGATGATATGGCCATCGTCGGCGGCGTGGCCCGGCTCGAGGGCTCCCCGGTGATGCTGATCGGCCACCAGAAGGGCCGCGATACCAAGGAGCGTGTGCGCCGCAATTACGGCATGCCCAAGCCGGAAGGTTATCGCAAGGCATTGCGTCTGATGAAGCTGGCCGAACGTTTCGGTTTGCCCCTGATTACGCTGATCGACACGCCCGGTGCCTACCCCGGCGTGGGCTCGGAAGAGCGCGGCCAGAGCGAGGCGATCGCACGCAATTTGTTTGAGATGTCGTCGCTGAAAGTGCCGATCGTATCGGCGGTGATCGGCGAGGGCGGTTCCGGTGGTGCGCTGGCAATCGGCGTATGCGATCGCATGCTGATGCTGCAGTTCAGTACCTACTCGGTGATCTCTCCGGAGGGTTGCGCTTCCATTTTGTGGAAGAGTGCCGACAAGAAGGAAGTCGCCGCCGACGCTCTGAACCTCACCGCCGAGAGGCTGGACGCATTGGGACTGGTGGATGAGGTGCTGCCCGAGCCGCTCGGCGGCGCCCATCGCGACGCGGCCGTCATGAGCAGCACCGTACGCCGGGCGCTCATCCGGCATCTCGGGGAGCTCACCAGCCTGCCGACGGAGTTGCTGCTCGAGCAGCGTCTGGCGCGCATTGCCGCATTCGGCGTCTATAGCGAGAGCCCGCTTTGAAGAGCCGCGCCGGCGCGGCCGTGGAGCTGCGCGCGCCGCCGGAACGTTTCACCAGCCGCTGGCTGGCCACGCGCCTGCGCGCGCTGGCAGGGCCGCTGCGCGGCCGGCGCCTGTGCCTGGCTTATTCCGGCGGCCTGGATTCGAGCGTACTGCTCGCAGCGCTGGCCGCGCTGCGCCCGCGCGAAGGATTCGTGTTGCGAGCCCTGCACGTGGACCACGGCCTGCAGGTCAACTCGCCGTTCTGGGCGGCAGCGGCATTGACCCGGGCACGCGCTCTGCACGTGCGCTGCCAGGTTCTGAGCCTGCACATCGAGCTGCAACGCGGCGAATCGCTGGAAGACGTGGCCCGCCAGAGACGCTACCAGGCGCTCACCGCGGCGCTAGTGCGTGGCGAACTGCTGCTGACGGCGCATCATCAGGAAGACCAGCTCGAGACCGTGCTGCTGGCGTTACTGCGTGGCAGCGGCGTGCGCGGCCTGGCGGCGATGAAGCCGGTCACCGCGCTCGCGCATACCCAGCTGCTGCGGCCGCTGTTGCCGGTGGCGCGCGCGCAGATCGAGCAGTTCGCGCGCCTGCGCGGTCTTGAATGGACCGAAGATCAAAGCAATCTCGATGAACGGTTCGATCGCAATTACCTGCGTCGTCAGGTGCTGCCGCGTCTGCGCCAGCGCTGGCCGGCGGCTGCCGCGACCGCCAGTCGCAGTGCGGCACATCTGGCCGAGGCCCAGGGACTGCTCGAGCGCGTGGCCCGTGACGGGGCCGCCCGGGCGGCCGATGGTAGGGCTCTGCGCATCAGCGTGCTGCGTCGCATGAGCCTGCCGGAACGGCGCAATGTCCTGCGCAATTGGATCGCGGCCCAGGGTCTGCGCCTGCCGGACCATGGGCGGCTGCAGGAGATCGCCGGGCCGATGCTGGAGGCGCGCGCCGACGCGTTGCCGCGCGTGCAGTGGCGGGGCGCGGAATTGCGCCGTCACGGTGATCAATTACTGGCGGTGACGGCGCCCTCCGGGCCGGTGCCGGAGACGGCGGCGGAATGGGACTGGCGCGGGCGGCCCTGGGTGGCGCTTGGTACCGGTTCGCAGCTGGGCCTGATCGCCGATCGCCATGGCGATATCGATCTGAGCACGCTGCCGTGTCCATTGCGGGTGGATTTCCGGCAGGGTGGGGAGCGGCTGCGCGGTACCGCCGGCCGCATGGCTCTCAAGGATCTGCTGCAGACACAAGGCATTGCACCGTGGGAACGCTCCCGCGTGCCGCTGTTGCGCGATCACGGACGCATTGTCGCGGTCGCCGACCTGTGGGTCGACGCCGCCTATCGCGCCGCGCCCCATGCGCACGCGCCACGCGGCCGCTTCCGCTGGCGACGTGCCGCCACCGGAGCTGCCTGACGTGGCGTTGGCGATTGAGACGCTGTCAGCGATTTGCTACCCTGACTGCCCGTCGTCACTGACTCTTCCTTAGGCGGCGGTTCCCAGATGGCACGATTTGTTTTCGTCACCGGCGGCGTGGTTTCCTCATTGGGGAAGGGCATCGCCGCCGCATCGCTGGGCGCGATCCTCGAGGCGCGTGGTCTGCGTGTCTCCATGGTCAAGCTCGATCCGTACATCAATGTCGATCCGGGCACCATGAGCCCGTTCCAGCACGGTGAGGTGTTCGTTACCGCCGACGGCACCGAAACCGATCTGGATCTCGGACACTACGAGCGCTTCGTGCGCACCACCACCGGCCGCAACAGTAACTTCACCACCGGCCGCATTTATGAACGCGTAATCGCCAAGGAGCGGCGCGGCGACTATCTGGGTGCGACCGTACAGGTGATTCCGCACATCACCGATGAGATCAAGCGCAGCATCATGCTGGGCGCAGGCGATGCCGATGTCTGCATGGTGGAGATCGGCGGCACAGTCGGCGATATCGAGTCACTGCCATTTCTGGAGGCGATCCGGCAGCTGGGCGTGGAGCTCGGGCGCAGCCAGGTGATCTACATGCACCTGACTCTGGTGCCGATCGTCGGTGGCTCTGGGGAGATCAAGACCAAGCCGACGCAGCATTCGGTCAAGGAACTGCGGTCCATCGGCATCCAGCCGGATGTGCTGTTGTGCCGCTGCCGCGAGACGCTGCCCGATGAGCAGCGCCGCAAGATTGCGCTGTTCACCAACGTCGAGGAACGGGCGGTGATCTCGGCGGTCGATTCCGACGACATCTACAAGATCCCGCTGCTGCTGCACGACCAGGCGCTGGATGACATCGTGGTCGACAAGCTGCGGCTGGAAGTGCCGCCCGCCGATCTCGGGGCCTGGCGCCAGGTGGCGAGCGCCAAGACCAATCCGGACGGACAGATTGATATCGCGATGGTCGGCAAATACGTGCAGATCCGCGACTCCTACATCTCGCTCAATGAGGCGCTCATGCATGGCGGACTCAAGACCCGCACGCGCGTGAAGCTGCACTACATCGAGTCCACCGACATCGAGAACGAAGGCACCGCCAGGCTCGCCGGCATGGACGCGATTCTGGTTCCCGGGGGCTTCGGCGAGCGCGGCATCGAAGGCAAGATTCAGGCAGTGCGCTTCGCGCGCGAACACGGCATACCGTACCTGGGCATCTGCCTGGGAATGCAGCTGGCGATCGTCGAATATGGCCGGCATGCACTCAAGCTGCCGGAAGCCCACAGCACCGAGTTCAACCGTGCCACCCCGCACCGGGTGATCGCGCTGATCACCGAATGGCAGGACCGGACACTGGGCGTGCAGACGCGCGATGAGCGCTCGCAGATGGGCGGCACCATGCGCCTGGGGGCCCAGGATGTGCACCTGCAGCCCGGTACGCTGGCACGCGAGCTCTACGGCCGCGATGTGATTGCCGAACGGCATCGGCACCGTTATGAGTTCAACAACAACTATCTCGAGGCCTACACGCGCGCGGGCCTGAGGTTTTCAGGTTTCTCGCAGGATGGCCTGGTCGAGATCGTGGAACTTGCGGGCCATCCCTGGTTCGTGGCCACGCAGTTCCATCCCGAATTCACCTCCACGCCGCGCGATGGGCATCCGTTGTTCACGGGCTTTATCCGCGCGGCGCGCACTTATCGCGCCTCGCAGTTGCCGGCTGCGGCCGGCGCATGAAGCTGGCCGGCTTCGAGGTCGGGCTGGACCGACCGCTGTTCCTGATTGCCGGCCCGTGCGTGATCGAATCCGAAGCACTGGTCCATGAAGTGGCCGGCCGCCTGGCGGAGATCACGGCCGCTATCGCCATGCCGCTGATCTTCAAAGCCTCTTTCGACAAGGCCAATCGCTCCTCCAGCACCAGCTTTCGCGGCCATGGATTGGAGGCGGGCCTCAAGACCCTGCAGTCGGTGCAGCGTCTGTTCAAACTGCCGGTGCTCACCGACGTACACGAGGACACCCCGATTGCGGAAGTCGCCTCGGTGGTGGACGTGCTGCAGACCCCGGCGTTTCTGTGCCGCCAGACCAATTTCATTCTCAAAGTCGCCGCGGCCGGCCGGCCGGTGAACATCAAGAAGGGGCAGTTCCTGTCACCCTGGGAGATGCAGAACGTGGTCGACAAGGCGCGTTCCACCGGCAACCGGCAGATCATGGTGTGCGAGCGCGGCTTCAGTTTCGGCTATAACAATCTGATCACCGACATGCGCGCGCTTTCGGTGATGCGCGCGACCGGCTGCCCGGTGGTATTCGATGCCACGCATTCGGTACAGCTGCCCGGCGCCCAGGGCAGCGCATCGGGTGGGCAACGCGAATTCGTGCCGGTGCTGGCGCGCGCGGCGGTTGCGGCCGGCGTGGCCGGCATTTTCATGGAGACCCATCCGCGCCCCAGTGAGGCGCTGTCGGACGGCCCCAACGCCTGGCCGCTCGATCGCATGGCGAGTCTGCTGGCCACCTTGCAGCAGCTCGATGCCATTACTAAGTCACGTCCGTTCGAGGAAGCATCGCTATGAGCTTGATTACCGACGTTCGCGCGCGTGAGATCATCGATTCGCGCGGTAACCCAACCGTCGAGGCTGATGTCATCCTGGCTTCCGGCATTCATGGGCGCGCGGCAGTGCCGTCCGGTGCCTCGACCGGAACGCGCGAGGCGGTCGAACTGCGCGACGGCGACCCCAAGCGCTACCAGGGCAAGGGCGTGATGCGCGCGGTCGACAACGTCAATACCCTGCTGCGCGAGGTGCTGATCGGCAAGGAGTCGGTCGATCAGGCAGGCGTCGATCTGCGGATGATGGAACTCGACGGCACCGAGACCAAGAGCCGGCTCGGTGCCAATGCCATCCTGGCGGTATCGCTGGCCAATGCGCACGCCTCGGCGGCCGATGCCGGGCTGCCGCTGTTCAAGCATCTGCTCGGCACGCGCGAGCCGGTCATGCCGGTGCCGATGATGAACATCATCAACGGTGGCGCGCACGCCAATAATAGTCTCGACATCCAGGAGTTCATGATTCTGCCTGTGGGAGCGCCCAGTTTGCGCGAAGCGCTGCGTTACGGCGCCGAGATCTTTCACACGCTCAAGAAGATTTTGAACGCCCGGGGCATGAGCACGGCCGTGGGAGACGAGGGTGGTTTTGCTCCCGATCTACCCTCGAACGAGGCGGCATTGCAGACCATTATCGAGGCCGTCGAGGCCGCCGGTTATCAACCTGGCCGCGACGTCTACCTCGGACTCGATGTCGCCAGTTCCGAATTCTTCCGCAACGGCAAGTATGAACTGGCAGCGGAGCAGCGCAGTTTCACACCGGCCGATTTCACAGGGTACCTGTCTGATCTGGTGGCGCGCTATCCGATCATTACGGTGGAGGACGGCATGAGCGAGGGTGACTGGGCTGGCTGGACACTGTTGACTC
>DASXLF010000366.1:0-1531 GCA_036496405.1 Steroidobacteraceae bacterium
CCCCAACGGTCCGGCGTTGCTCATCGGCGGCATCGACGGCAAGGTGCAGATTGTCGAGAATGGCGTGCTAAGGCAGGTGAGCGGAGCGCGCGACTGGGGCAGCGATTTCGTGGTTCTCAAATCCGGCTGCGGATCGGGCGCGCAGGTCATCGCATCGGGCTCGGGCCAAGCCGCCGTTGACAGCCTGCGCGCCTACGAATTGCCTGCGCAGGAAACCATTCCCGCCAGCGCGCCATTGGCAATGAACGGCACCGTCACGGCGCTGTGGCCCGCGCTCGACGGCAAGAGCCTGCTGGCCACGGTGCGACAAGCATCGGGCGACTACGAGGTGGACCGTGTTACGGCGCTCTGCAATTAGTTTTTTACTGGTTTTGGTTGGGCTGGTAGCGGGTGCAAGGACGCGCCCGCACTACGGCGGCACAGTGCGTGTCGAGATCGAGGGTGATCCCTGGCAGCAGCCGAACGGGCTGGCGCGCCGCCTTGTTTACGATGGCCTTACACGAATGGATTCCAGCGGCCTGCCTCAACCCGCGCTCGCCGCGGACTGGAAAGCCGACAACGACCGTCACCGCTGGCAATTCCGCCTGCGCCCCGGCGTGCATTTCAGCGATGGCACAGCGGTCACATCGGTGAATGTCGTCGGTTCGCTGAACGCTTCCTGCCCCGCCAACTGTCCCTGGACTGCGGTTCGCGCGGTGGGCGCATCGATCGTGTTCACCAGCGACTCACCCATGCCGGTGCTTCCTGCGCTGCTCGGTGGCGACGCGTACCTCATCGCTCTGCCCAATCCGGATGCCGGCAGCGATCAGCGATTGCTTGGTACGGGTCCGTTTCAGGCCGGGGGCTTTGGCAACAACGTGCTGAAGCTCACCGCCAATGAAAATTGCTGGCAGGGCCGGCCGTTTGTGGATGCGATCGAGATTCACGTGCATCGCGCTATCCGCGACCAGTGGCTCGACCTGAGCGTGGGGCGCGCCGACATCGTCGAAGTCCCAGCCGACCAACTGCGCCAGGCGCAGCAGAGTCATCTTCGCCTGCTCACCTCTCCGCCGGTCACGCTGCTGGCGCTCGAAGTCAGCGACGGGGGCGCACTCGCGAACCGGTTGCTGCGCGCGTCCATTTCGCTCGCCATCGACCGCGGCGCTCTCTCCAACGTGATCTACCAGAAGCAGGGTGAAGTGACTGCCAGTCTTCTGCCCGCCGACCTCACCGGCTATTCGTTCCTGTTCCCAACCGAGCGCGACCAGAACAAGGCGCAGGAACTGCGCGGCGGGCTCACCCCGCAGCTCACGCTTTCTTCGGAGAGCGGGCCGATCCTGCAACTCGCCGCGCAGCGCATTGCACTCAACCTGCATGAAGCCGGGTTTAATGTTCAGATGGCCACCGGCACCCAACGCGGCAACCTCGTGCTGCGCACGTTCGCGGTGGACAGCCGGGATCCGGAGTCCGCGCTGGAATCGCTGCTGCGGGCGGCAGGTAAGGCGGCTCCGACGCTCGACTCCTCGCCTGCATCACTATATAAAGTGGAACA
>DASXLF010000367.1:0-2166 GCA_036496405.1 Steroidobacteraceae bacterium
CCCGACCACGCCGCGCTGCTGCTACCCGTCATCATACCCGTAGTCCCCATTCATGGTGGATACATTGGAAACCATGGCGGTTACCAAACGGTTACAAATTACCATCAATACAACTAAATTATTTTGCGTCGGCCCGAAAGGCTGGATTGGCGGCTGCGGTGAAGAGGACACAGATGTTTTTCTGGTGCTTGGCCAGCTTCGATTCTACACGCCGAGATAGCGATGCTGAACCTCAGGAACCGCCGCGAGCGCCGTGGAGCTGCCGTTCCACACCACCCGGCCACGCTCGATCAGATAGTGCCGATCGGCAATGCGAATCAGCGCGTCGACGTTCTTGTCGATCACCAGGATCGACAGGCCCTGGGTCTTGAGCCGGGTCAGGCATTGCCAGATTTCAGTACGGATCAGCGGCGCCAGGCCCTCGGTCGCCTCGTCCAGGATCAGAAGCCGAGGATTGGTCATCAGCGCCCGGCCGATCACCAGCATTTGTTGCTCGCCGCCAGAGAGCAGACTAGCCATCGTGTCCAGGCGCTCCGGCAGGCGCGGAAACAGCTCGCAGACCCGCTTAAGCGTCCACGGCTCGGCGGCGCCGCCGCGATTGGCCGCGGTCGCCACCAGATTCTCGCGCGCGGTGAGATTCGGAAACACCTGGCGGCCTTCCGGCACCAGCCCGATGCCGAGCTTTGCCACCTGATAGGCCGGCAGGGTGCGGATCTCACGGCCGGCAAATCGGATCGAGCCCGCCATGGCGCGGGTGAGCCCCATGATCGAGCGCACGGTCGTGGTCTTGCCCATGCCGTTGCGGCCCATGAGGGTCACCACCTCGCCCGCCGCAATGGCAAGGGAAATGCCGTCCAGCACCTGGCTGAAGCCGTAGGTGGTCTCGACGCCGTCGAGCTCGAGCAGGCTATCCATCGGCGACCTGCTCTTGTGCCTGCTCATCCGGTGCACCGAGATAGGCCTTGCGCACCTCCGCATTGGCGCGGATCGCGGCCGGCGCGTCGGACGCGATGACGCGGCCATAGACCAGCACGGTGATGCGGTCAGCGAGCGCGAACACCGCCTCCATGTCGTGCTCGATCAGGAGAATGGTCAGCGTCTTCTTGAGTGCCTTGAGCATCTGCACCATGCGCACCGACTCGTCAGGCCCCATGCCGGCCATCGGCTCGTCGAGCAGCAGCATGCTGGGGCGCGTCGCCAGCGCCATGGCGATCTCGAGCTGACGATGCTCGCCGTGGCTGAGATTGGCGCATGGCGCCTCGGCGCGATGCGCAAGGCCGACCTGCGCCAGCACTGCGCGCGCGGGCTCGCGCAGCGCGGGGTCGGTGCGCGCGTTGCGCCAGAACTGGAACGAGTGCCCGGCATGTGCCTGCACCGCCAGCGCAACGTTGTCGAGCGCCGTGAAGTCGAGAAAGAGAGACGTGATCTGGAACGAGCGGGCAAGGCCAAGCGCGCTGCGCTGATGCACCGGCAGCGCCGTGATATCGCGGCCAGCGAAGTGAACGCGCCCGGAATCGGGCGCGATCTCGCCGGTAAGCTCCCCGATCAGCGTGCTCTTGCCGGCGCCGTTCGGCCCGATGATGGCGTGCAGCTCGCCCGTCGCCACGCCGAGCCGCACGTTGTCGGATGCGACCACGCCGCCGAAGCGCTTGGTCAGGCCGTAGACCGTGAGCAGCACGTCAGCCATTGCTTTTGACCCCGCGCGAGGGCATCGCCAACAGACCGTCGATGCCGCCGCGCGCATACAGCACGATCAACAGCAGCATCGGCCCGAGAATGAGCTGCCAGTATTCACCGGCGCCCTGCACCTCGTGGCCGACCAGGATGCGGCTGCCGAAATCGATGATCAGCGGCAGCGCCTCCTCCAGCACGAGCAACGCGATGGCGCCGATCACCGGGCCGAACACGGTGCCCATGCCGCCCAGCACCGCCATCACGATCAGATCGCCGGAGCGGGTCCAGAACATCATCGACGGGCTGACGAAATCGGTATGATTGGCGATAAGCGCGCCGGCCAGTCCACACATCGTTCCGGCAATCACGAAACCGACGAGCTGATAGCGAAAAGTTGGGAATCCGATCGCGCGCATGCGCGTCTCATTCGAACGGACACCTCGCAACACCAAGCCGAAACGGGAATTCATCAGCCGCCAGACCAGCAGAATG
>DASXLF010000368.1:0-4655 GCA_036496405.1 Steroidobacteraceae bacterium
AGCCGCACTCGCACGCTCACCGCCACGAGCCGCTCGAACATTCACACGCGCATTATCCGGACATTCACCATCGCCACGGGCATTAGAGGCAGCCGGCGGCGCGCGCCTTGTCGAGCAGTGACTGCGCCATGCGAATGCTCGCCAGATCGATCAGCCGCCCGTCGAGAGACACCGCTCCCCGTCCCTCGCGCGCGGCTGCTTCCATCGCCGCGACAATGCGCCGGGCGCGATCGATCTCGGCCGCTGTCGGGGTAAACACTTCGTTGGCCAGCGCAACCTGCGAGGGATGAATGGCCCACTTGCCTTCATAGCCAAGCACGGCGGCGCGGCGGGCAGCCGACACGAAGCCGGCCGGGTCACCGAAATCGCCGAACGGCCCGTCGATGGGACGCAAGCCGTAGGCACGACAGGCCACCAGCATACGGGTTTGCGCCGCATGCCATGGATCGCTCCAGAAATACGCGCGCTCGTCATCGCCGGACTTATCCGCCAGCACGCCCGAATCCGGATGCACGCCGCCAATCACCGTGGTGCGTGCGCGCGTGGAGGCGGCATAGTCAGCGACACCGAACGACATGGCCTCGAGCCGCGGACTGGACTGCGCGATGGCTTCGACATTAGCCATGCCGAGCGCGGTTTCGATCAATACTTCAAACCCGATGCGCCGGCTGCGGCGACAGGCGTTCTCCACCTGAGTCACCAGCATGTCGACTGCATATACGTCAGCCGCCACGCCCACTTTGGGGATCAGAATCATGTCCAGGCGTTCGCAGGCCTCGACCACCTCGATGACGTCGCGATACATGTAGTGAGTATCAAGACCGTTGATGCGCACCATCATGGTCTTGGTGCCCCAATCGATGTCGTTGAGGCCGGCAACGATATTGCGGCGCGCGCCCTCCTTGTCATCGGGCGCCACCGCGTCTTCCAGGTCCAGGAAAATTACATCGGCGGCAGACTTGGCCGCCTTGGGGAACAGCGCCGGACTGGTGCCCGGCACGGCCAGCTCCGAGCGGTGCACGCGTGCCGGCGCCGGCGCGACAGCCGTGAAGCTCACGAGCTCACTCGCGCCAGCACCTTGGCCACGGTCGACCCCAGTTCCGCGGCGCTCGGTGCCACGTGCAGGCCCAATGAGCGCATCAGGCCAGACTTCTCAGTGGCGGAATCCCCGGCCGCGGAAATGATGGCACCGGCGTGTCCCATGCGGCGACCCTTGGGCGCCGTCAGCCCCGCCACATAACCCACCACGGGCTTGGTCATATGTTTCTGCACCCAGGCCGCGGCCTCGGATTCCTGTGGTCCGCCGATCTCGCCGATCATGATCACGGCGGCAGTTTCCGGATCGTTCTGAAAACGCTCAAGGTGATCGCGAAAGGAACTGCCGTTGATGGGATCACCGCCGATGCCGACGCTGGTACTGATACCCAGCCCCAACGCCGCCAATTGCGCGGCTGCTTCATAGCCCAGCGTACCGGAGCGCGATACCACGCCGACGTTGCCGCGACGATAGATATGTCCCGGCATGATGCCCAGCATGGCCTTGCCGGGGCTGATGATGCCGGCGCAGTTCGGCCCGACCAGGATCGTGCGCCGCTCGCGCGGGTAGCGCATCAGGTAGCGCTTCACGGTCATCATGTCCTGCGCCGGAATGCCGTCGGTGATGATGCATACCAGCTTGAGTGCGGCATCGGCCGCCTCCATGAGGCCGTCGGCAGCAAACGGCGGCGGAATGAACGCCAGACTGGCCTCCGCGCCCGTGGCCTTGACGGCTTCCTTCACGGTATTGAATACCGGGCGATCGAGGTGACGCTGACCACCTTTGCCGGGGGTCACTCCACCGACCACGTTGGTGCCGTAGGCCAGCATCTCGCGCGCATGAAATGTCGCCTTCTCGCCGGTGAATCCCTGTATGAGCACCGGCGTGCTCGCATCGATCAGGATGCTCATGTGGCTGACCGCGCGGCCGCGACCGCTTTCGCGGCCGCATCAGCCAGGGTATCGGCGGTGATAATGGGCAGACCGCTGTCGCGCAATATGCGTCGTCCTTCTTCGACATTGGTGCCCGCCAGTCGCACCACCAGCGGCACCCGCAGTCCCTTGGCGGCCTGCACCACACCCTGCGCCACCCAGTCGCAGCGATTGATTCCTGCGAAGATGTTCACCAGCACCGCATTGACGTTCGCGTCTGCCAGTACCAGCCGGAATGCCGCGGCAACGCGTTCCGGCGAGGCTCCGCCGCCGACGTCCAGGAAATTCGCCGGCTCACCACCCGCGTATTTGATCATGTCCATGGTGGCCATCGCGAGACCGGCGCCGTTGATGATGCAGCCGATGTCGCCCGTGAGGCTCACGAAATTCAGTCCCAGGCCGGCGGCCTCCGATTCACGCGCATCTTCCTCGGCCGGATCGCGCATCTCGGCGATCTGCGGCCTGCGGAACAAGGCGTTATCGTCAAACGACATCTTCGCATCCAGCGCAATCACTCGGTCATCCTGGGTTACGACCAGCGGATTGATCTCAACCATGTGCGCGTCAAGATCGCGCAACGCGCGATAGCAACCCATGATGGCGATGACCGCCTGAGCCACCTGCTTGTGATTGAGGCCGAGGCCGAAGGCGAGCTCGCGCGCCTGGAATTGCTGCAGCCCCACGGCCGGTTCGACCTGGATCTGCAGCAACGAATCCGGCTGGTGCGCGGTGATTTCCTCAATCTCCATGCCGCCGGCGGCCGAGGCGATAATGCGGATGCGTTCGATCTTGCGGTCCAGCACCAGGCCGAGATACAGCTCGCGTACGAACGGCTCGGCCCGCTCGATATACAGTCGATGCACCACTTGTCCGCCCGGTCCGGTCTGCGCCGTCACCAGCGGCTTGCCGAGCAAGGCGGATGCGGCCTCGGCGACTTCATGGTGACTGCGGCACATGCGCACGCCGCCGGCCTTGCCGCGGCCACCCGCGTGTATCTGCGCCTTCACCGCCCAGCGCTCGCCGCCGACGTCGGCGGCCACATACGCAGCACTGTCGGCCGCATAGGCGACCGCACCTTTGGGAACCGGCACGCCGAAATGAGCCAGCAGCTCTTTGGCCTGATACTCGTGGATATTCATAGTCCGTCGCGAATGTTGGCCACGGGTTCGTCAACCCATGGCATTGGTGCCCGGTCGCCGCCATGGGCGCCGGCGGGTTTGACCGATTACGCTGTCAAGCGCTCGGTCATGTATATGCTGGTGGCTCGCCTCCCCCGTGATCGATCGCGTCACTTTAATGGCAATTGCATTGCCAGTCTATTCGCGGCCCCGGCCGTGGACGCGCCACGGGGCAGCCAGTTGTTATACCCTCAACTTCTCGTTGCCATGGCCAGAGCCACGCGCATATGTGCAGCTGTTCAAGACTCATTGCCGCGTGCCTGTTGTTCGCGGCCACCGCGGCCAATGCCGATATTCGTCTGCCGCGCCTGGTGGGCGACAACATGGTTTTGCAGCGCGACTGTCCGCTCAAATTGTGGGGCTGGGCCGATCCCGGAGAGCACATACGGGTTCAGTTCCGAAAGCAACACCTGAGTGCCACGGCTGATGCGCACGGCGCCTGGTCGGTAACCCTCGCTCCCTTGCGCGCCGGCGGACCGGATGCAATGCAATTGACTGGCAAGCAGCGACTCATCCTGCACAACATTCTGGTTGGCGATGTATGGCTCGCCTCCGGCCAGTCCAACATGCAGTTTCCCATGCTGGAGCAGGATGGTTTTGGCGGCGTCAACGATGCCGCGCACGAAGTCAGTGGCGCGAACTTTCCTCGCATACGGCTGTTCCTGGTGAAGCAGGAGACCGCATTCATGCCCAAAAGCGATCTGTCATCGGACGGCTGGCAAGCGGTCACACCGGCCAGCGTCGCTCGCTTCTCCGCGGTGGCGTATCTATTCGGCCGTGAACTGCAGCAGCGCTACCGGGTACCCATTGGGTTGATCGAATCGAACTGGGGCGGCACACCCGCCGAATGCTGGACCAGTGCCGCCGGACTGCGGCAATTTCCGGAATTCGCGGCATCGATTCGGCTGCAATCGCAGATCGACGCCCAGGCCGTATCCGATTACCGCCATTACATCGCCAGCCGCAACGAATGGTATCGCCTGCACGGGCGCGACGACCGTGGCCGCGTCAACGGACAAGCCCTGTGGGCCGCGCCGGAGTTTTCGGACGCTGATTGGCCCACGATCAGCGAGCCGCAACCCTGGCCGCGCAAGGCAATCAAACAATTCGACGGCACCATGTGGTTCCGCAAAAGCATCGAAGTGCCCGCCGCCCTCGCCGGCAACGCGTTGCGACTGCATCTGCCGCATCTGCGGCACGGAGACACCACCTATTTCAACGGCAGCCAGGTCGGCGCCACCGTGGAGGAAACCACGGAACGAAACTACACCGTGCCGGGTGTGTTGGTAAAAGCGGGACGCAACGTCATTGCCGTTCGAATCGACGGTGAGTACGCCTCCGGCGATGGCTACGTCGGCATGCTGGGCGACGCCGTGGACATGTATGCCCAGGTGGGCACACTCACCGTACCGCTTGCCGGGATCTGGTCTTTTCAACCCGGACCGGATCTCAGCGCGCTACCCGATCCGCCGCCGATGGCGCCATTGATGACCAGCTTCCCGCAGGCGC
>DASXLF010000369.1:0-1832 GCA_036496405.1 Steroidobacteraceae bacterium
GACGCCGCATTCCTCGTGCAGCGTGTCGTCGTCGAACGCCAATCTGTGCTCCGTGAGGCCGGTCATCGCCCGTGTCCCGTTGCCTCGATGACGCGGTTTAGCCTGCGGCGGTCGTCCGCGCCATAGCTTTTGTGCAACAGCTTCTGCGGGGCTTTGGCGCCGCGCTGCGTGGAGGCCATATCTCCTGCATCCTTCGTGGGCCGCTGCACGGCCGTTTCAGTCGAATTGCCGCTCTTGGCGCGCTGCATGACGTAATTCGCGTCGTGCTCAGTGAGCAGCGACAACAGGGTGCTGGCCGATTTCTGGATCAGCGGCAGCGTGCGGGCATCCTTCATCCAGTGCGCCTGCACCGGTACGGGGATGACGAGCGAATAAAGAATGTAGAGAACCGCAATCGTAACGAGGCCGCGCAGGATGCCGAACAGGGCGCCGAGCGTGCGATCGAGTCCGCCCATCGGCGAGGCGCGTATCTGACGCGAAATTCCAGCGCCGATCAGCGCCAACGGAATCAGCACCAGGAGGAACACGCCCGCATAGCCCAACACCTGCGCCGCCATCTTCGGCATGTGCGGTGCCAGCGCCGTTGCCGCATAGCGGCCGAAATAGAGCGTGGCGAACGCGGCCGCGGCCCAGGCGAAAATGGACAGCGTCTCGCGCACGAAGCCGCGCGCGATCGCCATCCATATGGACAGGATGAGGATCACCGCCACCGCGATGTCCACCCAGGTGATGTGCAGTTCAGTCATCCGATTCGATTCCACTGCGGCGCCGGCGCGGCACGCCGCCCGCCAGCTGCACCAACTCCGCGACGTCCCTTACGAACTTCAGGTCCAAACCCCCGCCTTCCGCCTTCGTGCCCTCGGGCACCACAGCCGTGTGGAAGCCCAGCTTGGCCGCTTCCTTCAGCCGGAGTTCCGGCTGCGGCGCCGGGCGAACGCCTCCGGAAAGGCTGATCTCGCCGAAATAGACCCAGTCGCTCGGCAGCGGCTGGCCCGAAAAGGCGGAGATCAGTGCCGCGGCGGTGGCCACATCGGCCGCCGGCTCGCTCACCTTCAACCCACCGGCCACGTTCAAATAGACATCGTGACTGCCCATTGCGAGGCCCGCGCGGGCATCCAGCACAGCCAGCAACATGGAGAGGCGGGCAGAATCCCAGCCGACCACGGCGCGGCGCGGCGTGCCGTAGCCGGTGGGCGCCACCAGCGCCTGAATTTCCACCAGCAGGGGGCGGGTGCCTTCGAGGCCGGCGAACACCGCCGTGCCGGGTGCTGTGCCGCTGCGATCGCCGAGGAACAGCGCGGAAGGGTTGCTGACCTCCGCCAAACCGCGGCCGGTCATTTCGAACACGCCGATCTCATCGGTGGCGCCGAACCGGTTCTTCACCGCGCGTGAAATTCGGACGTGGTGGCCGCGCTCGCCTTCGAAATAGAGCACCGCATCCACCAGATGCTCGACCGCCTTGGGGCCGGCGATCTGCCCTTCCTTGGTGACATGGCCGATCAGCAGCAGCGCGGCGCCGGTGGCCTTGGCATAGCGCACCAGATCGAACGAGGCAGTGCGCACCTGCGCGATGGTGCCGGGGGCGGCATCCAGTGCCGATGTCCAGATGGTCTGGATGGAATCGATGGCGAGAATGGATGGCGTGGGGCCGCTTTCCAGCGTGCTGAGGATGTCCTCGACGCAGGTGGCGGAGCCGAGCGCGACAGGCGATTGCGAAAGGCCCATACGGACGGCGCGCATCCGCACCTGCGCCATCGCTTCTTCGCCGGAGATGTAAATCGCGTGCGCGCCTTGCAGGGCGTGCGACGCCAACACCTGCAAAATGAGCGTGG
>DASXLF010000370.1:0-1686 GCA_036496405.1 Steroidobacteraceae bacterium
AGGACCTGCGATCCCTACCGTTGTCGAAACGCAAACAACAGCTGGAGACCATGCTCGATCGTCTGGATTCGCCAACCATCCGTTATTTGCAGCACTTTGAGGCCAAGGCCGATGCCGTGCTGGCTTCAGCCTGTCGCATGTCGCTCGAGGGAATCGTCTCGAAGCGCCTCGATGGCACCTACGTCTCAGGGCGTAGCGGCGGCTGGACCAAGGCCAAATGCCGGGCCGGGCACGAGGTGGTCGTGGGCGGCTACACCGAGCGTGAGGGGGCGCTGCGATCGCTGCTGGTCGGGGTCAATCGTGGCAACCATCTGGTATATGTCGGGCGTGTGGGCACCGGCTTTGGTCAGAAGGCAGTAGCCACATTGCTGCCGCGCCTGAAAGCACTGACGGCGCGCGCCAGTCCATTTGGCGGCGATGGCGCGCCGGCCCATGCACCGGACATACGCTGGCTCAAGCCCGAACTGGTTGCTGAAATCGAATTCGCCGGATGGACCGAATCCGGAATGGTGCGCCAGGCGGCCTTCAAGGGGATCCGCGAAGACAAGCCCGCCCGCAGCGTGCAGGCCGAACGCCCGTCGCGATTGCGGCGGGCCGATGCGCCGGCTCTGGCCAGTGAGGCGCGGCCCGCCACCAGACGAGCTGGGCGAGCCGGCGCAAAAACCACGCGCCGGGCAGCCCCCAAATCGGCCGCCCCCTCGGGCAGCGACATGATTCTGGGGGTGCGGATCTCGCAGCCCGACAAGAGCCTGTGGCCGGATGCCGGCGATGGCCGGCCCGTCAGCAAGCTGGAGCTGGCGCAATACTACGCCGCGGTGGGTGAGTGGATGATCGGCCACATCGAAGGACGGCCGTGCTCATTGGTACGTGCACCCGACGGTATTGCCAAGCAGCGGTTCTTTCAGCGCCACGCCATGCCGGGCCAGTCGAACCTGTTTGAGATGATCAGCGTCGGCGGCGATCGCAAACCTTACCTGGCCATCGATCGCGTTTCGGGGCTGATCGCCGCTGCGCAAAGTGCGGCGCTTGAGCTGCACCCATGGAACTGCGAACCGAACAAACCGGAAGTGCCGGGGCGACTGGTATTCGATCTGGATCCGGCCCCCGATGTGGATTTCAGCGCCGTGATTACCGCCGCGCTCGAGTTGCGGCAACGACTGGAAGCCCTCGGGCTGAGCACCTTCTGCAAGACTACCGGCGGCAAGGGCCTGCACGTGGTGACGCCGCTGGTCGGCGCCCGCGACCGGTTGGATTGGCCCGCGGCCAAGACGTTCGCGCAGGCGGTCTGCGTGCACATGGCGGCCGACAATCCTCAGCGCTATCTCACCACCATGGCGAAAAAAGATCGCACCGGCCGCATCTTCCTGGACTATCTGCGCAACGATCGCATGGCCACCGCGGTAGCGCCCCTGTCACCGCGCGCGCGTGCCGGCGCACCGGTATCGATGCCGTTGTCCTGGCAGCAAGTGGGCAAGGGACTGGACCCCATGCGCTTTACCGTGCGCACGGCGCCAGGATTGCTCGAGCGCAGCCAAGTGTGGAGCGAATATGACCGCGCCAAGCAGTCGCTGCGCGCCGCGATTGCGCGCTTGACCAAGGCCGGCACGCCGCCCACATCGCCGCCATCGAAGCGACGACGTGGCGTGGCGCGCTAGCCCCGCGCTTTCCGATCAGTGCCAGTAGGGT
>DASXLF010000371.1:0-3104 GCA_036496405.1 Steroidobacteraceae bacterium
AGTTTGTGGTCGGCGGCAACTATGCAGTCGGCATCGTGGTGTTCGCGATCCTTACCATCATCAACTTCGTGGTCGTGACCAAGGGCGCGGGCCGCATCTCGGAAGTAAGCGCACGCTTCACGTTGGACGCCATGCCCGGCAAGCAGATGGCGATCGACGCCGATCTGAACGCCGGCCTGATCAATCAGGACGAGGCGCGGCTGCGACGCTCGGAAGTGCGTGCCGAGGCGGATTTTTATGGTTCGATGGATGGCGCCAGCAAGTTCGTGCGCGGCGATGCCACCGCCGGCATTCTCATTCTGATCATCAACATCGCCGGCGGCCTGGCCATCGGTACGCTCAGTCATGGCATGGGCTTCGGTGATGCGGCCCGCGTCTATACCTTGCTGACCATCGGCGACGGCCTGGTGGCGCAGATCCCGGCACTGCTGCTGTCGACCGGTGTCGCCATCATCGTCACGCGCATGTCGAAGGCACAGGACATGGGCAAGGAACTATCCCGGCAATTGCTGGGCCAGCCGCGCAGCCTGGCGGTGGCCGGCAGCGTACTGGCAGTCATGGGTCTGATCCCCGGCATGCCCAATGCCGCGTTTCTATTATTTGCCGCGATCTGCGGCGCCGGAGCATGGCTGTTGCGGCGGCGTGCCCTACGCATTGCCACGGCGGCATTGCCTGCCGCTGGTGCCAGCGCCACTCCAGTGGCGGCGGAACAGCGTGAGCTCTCGTGGGACGACGTGCAGCCGGTGGATTTGATCGGCATCGAGGTCGGCTTCCGTCTGGTGCCGCTGGTCGACAAGGCGCAGGGCGGAGAGCTGCTGGCGCGTATCCGCGGCGTGCGCCGCAAACTCTCGCAGGAGCTGGGGTTCCTGGTGCAGTCGGTGCACATCCGCGACAACCTGGAGCTCTCGCCCAATGCTTATCGCATCAGTCTCGCCGGCGTGGTGCTGGCTGATGCCGTGGTGTATCCGGATCGTGAACTGGCGATCAATCCGGGCCGCGTTTTCGGCAAGCCGCCGGGCATCGAGACCCGCGATCCGGCTTTCGGCATGGAGGCCGTGTGGATCGAGCCCGGCAAGCGCGAGCACGCGCAGACGCTGGGCTATACCGTGGTGGACGCCAGCACCGTGATCGCCACCCATCTGAGCAGCGTCATCCAGTCGCACGCCCACGAGTTGCTCGGACACGAAGAGGTGCAGCAATTGCTCAACGGCCTGGCCAAGACCGCGCCACGCTTGGTCGAGGACCTCGTGCCCAAGGCGCTGCCGCTGGGCGTGGTGGTGCGGGTGCTGCAGGGGCTACTGGCCGAACGCGTGCCGATCCGCAATCTGCGCGCCATCGTTGAGACTCTGGCCGAACATGCCGCGCGTACGCAGGATCCGGCCGTTCTGCAGTCACAGGTGCGCATCGCGCTCGGCCGCCAGATCGTACAGGACATCGTCGGCAGCGGCGGTGAATTGCCAGTCATTACCCTGGAGCCCGATCTCGAGCAGCTGCTGCAATCGACGCTGCAAGGGCAGGCGGCCGGCAACGCGGCGCTGGAGCCGGGACTGGCCGAACGCCTGCAGTCCAGGCTGGTCGAGTCGGCGCAACGGCAGGAGTCCTCGAACGAGGCCGCGGTGCTGATGGTAGCGCCGCAGCTGCGCACCACGCTCGCGCGCTTCACACGCGCCACCGTGCCCAACCTGCACGTGCTGGCCTGGAACGAAATTCCCGATAACCGCCGTGTACGCCTGGTGGCGGCGGTGGGTCGCTAAGTTGACCATGGAGATGCAACGCTCATGAAGATGAAGCGCTACCTCGCAGCCGATATGCGCAGCGCCCTGCGCTCGATTCGCGAAGAGCAGGGATCGGACGCGGTGATTTTGAGCACTCGCAAGACCGCGGAAGGGGTGGAAGTGTGCGCCGCGGTTGATGTCGAATTGGCCGCGGGGCAGGGCACGCTGGCTGAGAGCGCGGCACTCAAGCAACTCGAGCGCGCGGCGCTGCAGGAACTGGAACGCGGCGCGGTCGATGCCGCGGCGAAAACGCGTCGCGGTACTCTGGAACTGAGCGCCGATCCGTCGGTGGGCGAGGAGCTGCGCAGTCTGCGCAACCTGCTCGAACAGCAACTGGCGGCGCTGGCCTGGAATGATTTCACCCGGCGCGAGCCGCTCAAGGCGCGCGCGCTGGCGGATCTGGCGACGCTGGGTCTGGAGCGGGCATTGGCTCTGCAGATCGTCGGCGAACTGCCGGTGGCAATGGACGGTGAACAGGTGCAGCGCACGCCCTATGCCATGCTGGCGCGACGCATACAGGTGTGTGCCGCACCCATGCAGCGCACCGGTGCGCTGGCGCTGATCGGTCCGCCCGGTTGCGGCAAGAGCACGACGCTGGCCAAGCTCGCTGCACGCTATGTGCTCGAGCAGGAAGCGGCCAACCTGGTGCTGATTTCCGCCGATGATGAACGCCTGGGTTCGCACGAGCAGCTGCGCAGTCTCGGCCGTGTGCTGGGTGCGCGCGTAGAAACCGTGGCCTCCATGGACGAACTCGCCGCGCGCGTCGAGGCTCTGTCGGGGCGATTCATACTGATCGATACGCCCGGAGTCGCCGGGCGCGACGGCGACGCGGCGGCGCGCTACGCCGCGCTGCGCGCGCGCTGTCCGGCGCTGCAACTCATGCTGGTGCTGTCGTCGAGCGCACAAAGCGGCGTGGTCGATGAAGCGGTGCTCAATTTTTCACAGCCCGTAGCGCACTGCTGCGCGTTGACGCGTCTGGATGAGGCCGTGAGCCTGGGCGGGGTGCTGTCGGCACTCGCCCGCAGCCAGTTGCCGGTGGCGTACGTGTGCGACGGGCCCGCCATTCCCGATGATCTGCGGCCGGCACGCGCGCATCAGCTGGTGGCACGCGCCATCGAGCTCTCGCGCCAGGCGCAAAACTGCGCCGATGATGAGCTGCTCGCACGGCGTTATGGAGCAAATGTCAATGCCGCAGGCTGAACTGAAGGCCACGGCACTGGCAACGCCGGTGCAGGTCATCGCGGTGACCGGCGGCAAAGGTGGCACCGGCAAGACTTCGGTGGCGGTGAATCTGGCCACGGCGCTGGCGCAGTTGGGCCGCAATACCAT
>DASXLF010000372.1:0-2518 GCA_036496405.1 Steroidobacteraceae bacterium
CGGGGGCGCTGGGATAGTTTTTGATACGCGCAACGCCCAGCCGACGCGCTCAACTGTGGAAATATCCGCGCGCCTGTTGTACGGTGAGCTTGCCTACACAGCGCCTACATTACTGGCGTCGCTTTTTGTTGAGATGTATTAAAGGCTGTAGATTACGATGCTAAAAGATATCAGACCAACGGATATGGTATCCGTCAGCGGCGCCGAATCCGCACACCAGGCGCCCGCCGTCATCGACAGCGCGACGTTGCCCAACGCGCGCCACGAAGCCTTCGCACAGCACATTGCCGCGGGCCATTCGCTCGCTGAGAGCTACAGCGCCGCTGGCTACGTCGGCACGCCCCAAGCGCTCGCTGCCAACGCAAGCCGCCTGGCCGCCATGCACCACGTCCGTGCCCGCATCCGTCAACTGACGGACGCTGCCGCAGAGCGCGCAGAAATCAGCATTGCATCCAGGATGGCGTGGCTGGAGACCGTGAGGCATGCCGACTACTCGGAGTTTGAACGCGTGGTGGCTTGCCCTTGCCGCTTGTGTTGGGATGACGCGGCCTATGCCACGGCCGTGCAGCAGCACTTGGATGCGCCGGACACTGTGCCCGCCCCCGATATCGAAGCGCCGCGCCCTGACTGTCCTGGTGGCCCGCATGTCCGCATCGACACCACACCCACAGCTTTGCTCAGCGGCGCTGCCCGCGCTGCCTACCGCGGCGCGCGCTACCGGCCGGACGGCACTATCGAAGTGCTCAAGGAAGAACGGTCGCAGTGCATCGACCTGCTGAACAAGATGCAGGGCGTCTACGTCACCCGTGTTGAATCGCGCAGCTTGAACATCAGCGCCACGGTGGACGCTGCCGACTGCGAGCCCGCAGCGCTGCTGGCCGCATACAACCGCAGCCGCGGAGCGCCCAGCCCGTGAAGGTGCCCAAGCACGTTGTAGATGCGACGGCCTCACGCACCTGGCGCACAGACGCGGTAGTCCGCAAGCCACGCCCGCTGCCCGCTGCTGATGACCTGGACGCGGAAGAGCCGCCAGCGCCGCGCCTCGATGCGCAGCAGTCCGTGCAAGTGCCCACGCTGCGCCCCGCGCTGCCTGGTGACCTGTTGCTGGCCGCGCTCGATGCTGCCGGTGACGATGCGCAACGCGCGCTGCTGTTGGCCACATCGACCGTGGAAGCTCGCGAGCAGATGAGCGCGACGTTGGCCTACCGCGAATTCTCCACGCTTGCCGGGCGCAACCCACCGCTGGGTGCGCTAGTCGCGGCGCTCGATGCGTGCGGTGATGAAGCCGCGCGCGCAACACTGTTGGCCGCTACGTCGCCCGCTCTGCTTGTGGAGTTGGCCGAACATTTGCGCCCACCGCCTAGAGACATCGCGGACGCGTACATGCTGATGGTGCAGTAAATTTCATCTGTTGCTGCGCGTTGCACATCGCGCGTCACCGTTGCCCTTCGTTGATTTCTTGCCATTGGCCGCACGCTACGCGGCCGTTACTGTAACGGTGTGATTTGTCCCTCTGGCGTTTTGCAAGTGGCGCCACGTATCGCGAGCACCTTACTTTCATGGGGTGCGCGCGGTCGGACCACCACCACGGGCGCCGGGTCAATTCTTGGCTGAGTTGATCGCGGCGCCCATCCCTCTCACTACAGGTAGATGAACATGGCGAAGATCAAAGCAACAATGCTTAGAAAATTGCACACCCAAATGGGTGCGATCCTTGACGAATTCGAGACCAACTGCGCCGCTGAGAAGGCTGCCGGTGGTCAGGACAATGACCCCAACGGCCAAGCTGGCGCACAGACGCGCGTGGCTGCTGGTGGTGCCGATGACACGCCTGACAACACCCCGCAGGTAGGCGGCAATGACTCTGCGTCGCGTGGCGTTCCGATGCGCGAAGCCTTCAAGCACTTCGGCCGCATCAAGCAGCTATAACTGTGGGCACATCATCGCGTGAAGCGGCGCTGAACCGCGCGCGCGTGCAGCGTCACCGCTCTAGACTCGCGACCGCGGTCGATGCGAGTGATGACGCGCTTGCCATCCACACATGGCGCGAGGCGCCGCGGTATACGGCGAATGGCTATAACCCTGTGCCCATCTCCATCGCGGAGATAAATGAGGGCCGGGAATATCCGCCTGGCCAGCCCTTCATGGCGAAGGTCGCGGAATACATCGTCCCCGAATCGCGTGTGGCTGACACCGGCATCTGCCTCAATGCCGGGGGGCACGTGCTGGTCAGCGGGATGCACCCTGTCCCAACGATATCCGTGCTGCGCCTGGATATCCTCGAAGACATCGAGCTTGCCGCGCGCATCGTTGACACCATCGTCAAGCCTTGCCTTTCGTGGGCCGCTGATGTGGAAACACGGCACATGCCGGTGCGCGAGACTTTGGGCGCCGCGAATCTGCTGCTGCCCTTGCGTCTAGATGGTGATCCGCGGTTCGGCAGCTTCGAGGCCGCGCGGTTTATTTTTGCGTCAGACGCACAGAGTCCGAACCCCTACCTTCCGCGTCGATATAACAC
>DASXLF010000373.1:0-6775 GCA_036496405.1 Steroidobacteraceae bacterium
CTGCGCGCGCGCGATCCAGCAGAGCCAGGAACGTGGGCGCCACATGCCCGAGCAGCACGCCCAGCAACGCATAGAGAGCCAGCTCCCATGGGGCGCCGAAGTTGATATGCGGCACCTGGTATACCGGCCCGTAGCCCAGAAAGTGCCGGCTGGTCGCGTCCGACACCACCGAGGCGACGATCAAGGGTCCGAAGCTCTCCATGGCGATGGATCCGAGCACCACTTCGGCGACAAACAGTGCTCCGGCGATCGGCGCGTTGTAGGCCGCGGCAATGCCCGCCGATGCCCCGCAGGCCACCAGCAGCCGTAGACGCGGCACCGGAGCTTTGGTCCACTGGCCGATCTTGGAGGCCGCGGTGGCCGCCAGTTGCACCAGCGGACCCTCGCGTCCAATCGACCCGCCCGAGCCGATGGTGAAAAATGACGAGGCGGCCTGCAGCAGCGCTGCGCGGCTGCCGAGCTGGCCATTGCCCACGGCAACGGCTTCCATGTAGTCGATATTGCGGTTCGAGCGCAGCAGGCGTTGCGCCGCCCAGAGCAGCGTGCCGGCACAGGCACCGCCGATCGTGGGTACGGCAATGCGCGCCCACCACGGCAGCAGCTCCGCGGTCTCGACCAGGCCGGCGGAATGGCCGGTCAACGCGCGTTGCACCAGGCGCACGCTGGCACGGAAGCCCACACCGGTAAATGCCCCGCAGACACCAATCAGTGCCGCCCAGAAGATGATGCCGCTGAGCTGACCCTGCTTGGCCGCCGTCAGTCCGGCGCGCAGCAACCGGTCCGCGCGCACGAACAGGCGTGTAGCCAGCTGCGAAATTGCTTCCACGGCCGAGCCGTACCAGCCGCGCCCAGGCTCCTCACCAGCGGCGCGTACCGGTGGCGTCACCGCAATATGCCCTCGGCGTACGCGTCGGGCGCGAAGTTGACGAAGCGCGTGTACTGGCCTTGGAAAGTGAGCAGGAAGCCGCCGATCTCGCCATTGCGATGCTTGGCCAGATCGATCTCGGCAATGCCCTTCTTGGTGGTGTTCTTGTCGTAGACCTCATCGCGATAGATCAGCAGGATCATGTCCGCATCCTGCTCAATGCTGCCTGAATTGTGGGAGACGACTCCGTCCGCGAGCCAACTGGAAGTGGCGGGCACCGTCAGATCGTAGACCTCCTCCTCCCCGGCCTCCTCCAACGCGACGATGCGATCCCAGGACAGATCGCTCTCGGAAACGGCCAGCCGGTCACCGACCTGCAAGGCACCGATTTGCGTCCAACCCGCCGGCGAAAAAAGCCGATGTTTCGCGGTCGCGCGAATCCTGTGGCCGCCGGCCATGACCAGTTGCTGGATGGGCTTCCTGCCCACGGCCCAGACCAGATCGGATTGAGCGCGCGTAATGCGTCCGCCGTCGGTCATCGACAGCACTTCTGGTGTTTGTCCCACCAGGGTTCGGATCGGCACCCGCCGGCCGTCCGCCAGGCAAACGCGCGTGTCGCCGGTGACGCACTCGCGCAGATCCGACATCACGGGCTTTTTCTCGGTGCGTTGCTCGACGCTGCGGTTGAGCTGGGACAATGCAATCACCGGCAGTGCCAGCTCCTTTGCCAGAGCCTTGAGACCGCGCGAGACCTCTGCAATCTCGGTGGCGCGGTTCTCCTTGGTGCCCGGAACCTGCATGAGCTGAAGATAGTCGACGATTACCAGATCCAGGCCGTGCTCGCGTTTGAGCCGACGCGCGCGGGCGCGCAATTCAGTGGGAGTCAGGCCCGCCGACTCATCGATGAAAATCTTGGCCTCTGAGAGCTGAGTGGTCGCGGAGGTGATGCGCACCCAGTCGTCATCGGAGATGCGGCCGGTGCGAATGTTGTTCATCGGCACGTGACCGATCGAGGACAACATGCGAGTCACCAGCTGCTCCGACGGCATTTCCATACTGAAGATCGCGACCGAGGCTTTGATCTCCGGATTGCAGGCCGCATATTCGGCCATGTTGACTGCGAGCGTGGTCTTGCCCATCGACGGCCGGCCGGCAATCACCACCAGGTCGCCGGGACGCAGGCCGCCGGTCTTGTTATCGAAGTCGGTGAAGCCGGTGGCCAGGCCGCGCAGCTTGTTGGGATTGGTGTGCCATTCGTCGATCTTGTCGATCAATGGCGGCAGCAGGGCACTCACGCGCACCGCACCGGAGCCCAGTCGCGTGCCCTGCTCGGCGATTTCAAATACGCGAGCTTCGGCGCGATCCACCAGATCGCGGGCCGCGAGGCCCTCATCGCTGAACACCGAGGAAGCAATGGCACGCCCGGCTTCGATCAGGGCGCGCAGCAGCGCCCGCTCGCGCACGATGTTGGCGTAGGCGCGAACGTTCGCGGCGGTCGGCGTATCGCGTGCCAGAGTGCCGAGGTAAGCCAGGCCACCGGCATCCTCGAGCCGTGCGCGCCGCTCCAGCTGCTCGGACACCGTGACCACATCGCCCGGCCGTCCGGTGCTGACCAGCTCGGCGAGCGCCTGGTAAATCAGCCGGTGATCGGGCCGATAAAAGTCCTCGGCGGTGACGATGTCGGCCACCTGATCCCAGGCGCTGGCATCAATCAGCAGCGCGCCCAGCACCGATTGCTCGGCCTCGACCGAATGTGGCGGGGTCAACCCTTCGGTGCTGGAGCCGCCGCTGTCGCGTCGCATACGCAGCGGCATGTCGCTCACGCGCGCTCCCCTTTTAGCTGTGCTGTCACTTCAGCGGTGCCAGCCCACAGGCCAGGCCGTCAGGCCGCTTCTTCGGCGACGATGATGACCGGCAGCTCGACGTTGACGTCTGCATGCAGATGCAGCTGCACACTGTGCTCGCCCACCACGCGCAGCGGTCCGGCGGGCAGTCGTACTTCGCTGCGCGCCAGGGCGTGACCCGCCTTGGTGCTGTGCTCGGCAATATCGGCGGTGCCAACCGAGCCGAACAACTTGCCTTCGGTTCCGGCCTTGGCGGTGATGGTGAGCTTGAACTCCTTGAACGCTTCGGCGCGGCCTTGCGCCTGCGAGAGTTCGTCGTTGGCGCGAGCCAGGAATTCGGCCCGGCGGGTCTCGAACAGCGCGACGTTGGCCGGTGTGGCCAGTGTCGCCTTGCCCTTCGGCAGCAAATGATTACGGCCGTAACCGGACTTCACGCGTACGCGATCGCCGATGTTGCCGAGATTCGCCACCTTCTGCAGCAATATGAGTTCCATGCGGGTTGCTCTCAGTGCTGATCGGTATAGGGCAGCAGCGCCAGGAAACGGGCACGCTTGATCGCCGTGGCCAGCTGCCGCTGGTAATAGCTCTTGGTTCCGGTGATCCGGCTCGGGACGATCTTGCCGGTCTCGGTCACGTAGTTCTTGAGCGTGGCCAAATCCTTGTAGTCGATCATCGCCACGCCATCGGCGGTGAAGCGACAGAATTTTTTGCGTCGGGTGAAACGCGAAGTGCTTGGTGTACGCATTACATACCTGCCGACATGGGTTCGTCATCGTCACGGTCATCGTCGCGGTCGCGACGGCCGGCCTCGCCTTCCTCTTCGGCCTTCGCCATGGGCGAGGCTTCCGTGATCGCCGTCTCGACACCGGTGACCAGGTGACGCAGCACCGCGTCACTGAATCGGAACGCGCCGGTCAGTTCGGTGAGGGTCTTCTGGTCGACCTCGATGTTGAGCAGCACGTAGTGTGCTTTGTGGACTTTGGCGATTGGGTAGGCGAGCTGACGGCGGCCCCAGTCCTCGACCCGATGTACGGTGCCGTTGCCGGCCGCGATCATGCCGCGATAGCGCTCGAGCATGGCCGGAACCTGCTCGCTCTGGTCAGGGTGCACCAGAAATACGATCTCGTAATGCCTCACTCATATCCTCCTTATGGGTAATGCCGCCCGCCTGAGTATTGAAGGCTGAAAGCGCGGTGCGGCAAGGAGAGCCGGCAAGCCAGATGGCTGCCGCATGGTCATCAAAGGGCGGCAAGAATACAAAATGTGGCCCTGCTAAGCAATGGCGCAAATACGCGCTTCCGGCCCGAATTCAGGGGGTGGCGGCGGCCACATCGCGCTGGCGTACGGCCTCATACAGCAGCATCGCGGCCGCCACCGACACGTTGAGGCTCTCCACTGTGCCGCGGCTGGGCAGCCGAGCCAGCCAGTCGCATTGACGCCGCGTCAACGCCCGCAATCCGCCGCCCTCGGCGCCCAGTACCAGCACCCGCGGACCCGTCAGATCGATCTGCGCAGCCGTCTGCTGCGCTTGCGCATCAGCGCCCACAATCCAAAGGCCGGCATCCTTGAGCAAGCCCAGCGCGCGGGCCAGGTTCGTGACCGTGACCACAGGCGTGGTTTCGGCGGCCCCGGTGGCGACTTTGCGTGCGGTGGCGTTCAGCGGCGCCGCCCGGTCACGCGGCACCATCAGCGCGAGCGCTCCGCAGGCATCCGCGGTGCGCAGGCAGGCGCCCAGATTGTGCGGGTCCTGCACGCCATCGAGCGCCAGCACTATGGGATTGTGATTCCCGGCCACCGCCTTGAGCAGATCGTCTTCGCGCCAGGGCGCCAGCGGCAGCACCTCGGCCACTACACCCTGGTGCACCACATCGCCCAGCCGCGCCAGCAGACGACCGGCCTCGATGCGCTCCACGGCGCAACCGGCCGCGCGCGCCAGCCGTTCGATCTCTACGGCCCTGGCGTCTGAACGACCCTGCTGCAGGTAGACCCGAACCACACGGGCGGCATGGCGCGTGAGCAATGCGCGCACGCTGTGTAGACCATAGACGACATCAGTCCGCGGCGAGCTCAAGATCAATCAGCCCTTCGACCGGCTTGACCGAGGCAACCACCACCCGCAGGCGCACGCCGGGAGCGAGCCGGCGCTTGCTGCGCTGGCCCAGCCATTGGCCACCGTCGCGTGCCATCTGGTAGTCGTCATCGCGCAGCGACGACAGCGCCAGCAGCCCATCAACGCCCATGCTCAGCAATTGCACGAAGCAACCGAACTCGGTGACCGTGGTGATCAGTCCATCGAAGGTCTGGCCCACCCGGTCGCGCAGATATACGCACTTGAGAAAGGTGGCGACGTAGCGATCGGCCTCGTCCGAGCGGCGCTCCAGGCGCGACAGATCCGTGCCCAGCGCCGCCAGTTCGGGCCCCGTCGGCAGCGGCGTCGGCGGTGCGGCAGCGCGCGCGCGCAGCGCGCGATGAATCATCAGATCCGGATAGCGCCGGATCGGGGAGGTGAAATGGGCATAATCGCTCAGCGCCAGGCCGAAGTGGCCGATGTTCTCAGGCTGATACAGCGCTTGCGCCATCGAGCGCACCACCAGCGACTCAATGAACGGACGGCTCTGCGGATCGCGCAGGCGCGGCGCGATGGCCGCCAGATCACGCGGCTTTACCGGATCGGGCAGCTCCAGCACCAGACCCAGCACGCGCAATGTCGCGCGCAGCTGATCGAGCTTGCGGCTATCCGGCGGCGCGTGCACCCGGAATAGTGCCGGTACGCTTTGCTCCCGCAACTCCTGTGCCACCGCCACGTTGGCGATCACCATGCATTCCTCGACCAGACGATGGGCGTCGTTGCGCGAAACAAATTCAATGGCGCGCACGTGCTCGCCCTCGAATACGAATTCCGCCTCCGGCGCATCAAAATCCAGCGCTCCACGCCGCTTGCGCGCCGAGGCCAGCGCGCGATAGACCTCCACCAGCGGCTGCAGGCGCTCACACAGCTCGCCCAGCTTGGCGCGTGCCGCCGGCAGCTGCAGAAACAAGACCTCGTGCGCGGAGGTGTAAGTCAGGCGCGCGGCGGAGCGCATTACCGCCGGATAGAAGCGACCGCCCTCGAGCGCGCCGCGTTTGGAAATGCGCATGTCGGCCACCATGCACAGCCGGTCAACGTGCGGCTCGAGCGAACATAAGTGATTCGACAGCGCCGTCGGCAGCATGGGCAGCACGCGTGTCGGAAAATAAACCGAGGTTCCGCGCGCGCGCGCCTCGCTGTCGAGCCCCGAGCCGGGGCGCACGTAGTGACTGACATCGGCGATCGCCACCAGCAGGCGAAAGCCGCCGTCCGCGAGCCGCTCGGCGTACACGGCATCGTCAAAGTCGCGCGCGTCCTCACCGTCGATGGTGACCAGGGGCAGCGCTCGCAGATCGGTACGCTGCGCGGACTCCGCCGGGTCGACGCTCTTGCCCCATTGCACCGCTTCGCGCAGCGCTGCCGCCGAAAATTCCACCGGCAGGCCAAAGCGCGCGATCGCCGCCTCGGTGGCCATTTGCACCGGGCGATCGGGATCAAGCTTCTGCTCGATACGGGCTTCAGCGTCCTGGCGCTCCTGCGGATACTTCAGCATTCGCGCGATCACCCAGTCACCGCTGCGTGCCTGCGCCGGATTTTCCGTCACCCTGCACAGCAGACCCAGACGCTGGTCCGCCGAACGCACACTCAGGGCACGTGCATTGCCCTCCACCGTAGCCAGAAAGGCCTGCACACCGTGTGTGAGTACTTCGATCACGCGTCCGGCGTAGCGTCCCTGGCCATCGGCACGCACTTCCACCCGCACACGATCGCCGTGCATGAGACCCTGCATGCCCTGTGGTGGAATGAATACGGAATCGGTCAGCGCATCGGTGCGCACGAAACCGTAGCCATTGCGATTGGCGCTGAGTATGCCGTCCGCCTCCATGAGCACGGTGGTCGGCGCGCGCCTGGTTGGCCCGCGGCGCAGGCGACTCGGGGCCGGGTTCACGCGCCGTGGAGCACCTGGCTTGGTGGTGGCCGATTTCGCGGCAGGCGGAC
>DASXLF010000374.1:0-1842 GCA_036496405.1 Steroidobacteraceae bacterium
CGAGCAGCGTGCTCGCGCCGGTCATCGGCATCTGCAACACCATGTTGGAGAGCAGCGCCTGCCGCTCAGCGATGGGCAGCGGTTCGACATGCAGGCTGCGGCCTGTGCATGCGATGAACCGCTCTTGGCTATAAATCTCAACCCCGCCCCGCTTTCGACCTTCGCCGATCTTGCCGCGAACCCACACGTGCACGCCTTGCCCGGACTGAACCGCCCCGGATTTTGAGGAGGCTCCTTCGATTGAGAATGGAGCCAAGATGAGAAAGTCCCCGAGGTTTTCCCCCGAAGTTATGGAGCGCGCGGTGCGCATGGTCTTCGACGCCAAGGACCAGTACCCGTCGCAGTGGGCGGCGATCGAGTCGATCGCCGGCAAGATCGGCTGCACGGGCGAGACGCTGCGCAAGTGGGTGCGCCAGGGCGAGCGCGACAGCGGCGTACGGCCAGGCCCGAGCACCGTCGAGCAGCAGCGCATCAAGGACCTCGAGCGCGAGGTTCGCGAACTGCGCAAGACCAATGAGATCTTGAAGTTGGCCAGCGCGTATTTCGCCCAGGCGGAGTTCGACCGCCAACTCAAGAAATGAACGCCTTCATCGACGAGCATCGCGCTCGTTGCGGGGTCGAGCCGATCTGCCGCGCGCTGCAGGTCGCCCCGTCAGCATACCGGCGCCACGCGGCGCGCCAGCGCAACCCGGCGCTGCTGTCCGCGCGAGCCCGGCGTGATGCGATCTTGCTGCCTCAGGTTCAGCGCGTGTACGACCAGAACCTGCGGGTCTATGGCGCCGATAAGGTCTGGCGGCAACTGCGGCGCGAAGGCACGGCCGTGGCGCGATGCACTGTCGAGCGGGTGATGCGACTATGCGGGCTGAGCGGTGCGCGTCGTGGCAAGAAGGTACGCACGACAGTACCGGACGCCAAGGCGGCATGCCCGCTCGACCGGGTGAAGCGGCACTTCAAGGCTGACAGGCCGAACCAGCTGTGGGTGGCGGACTTCACCTACGTCTCGACCTGGCAGGGCTTCGTGTACGTAGCCTTCGTCATCGATGTCTTCGCGCGGCGCATCGTTGGCTGGCGGGTCAGCAGTTCGATGCAGACCGACTTCGTGCTCGACGCGCTGGAGCAGGCGCTGTACGCGCGTCGGCGCGAGCGCGAAGGGGCGCTGGTGCATCACAGCGACAGGGGCTCGCAGTACGTGTCGATCCGCTACAGCGAGAGGCTGGCCGAAGCCGGCATCGAGCCCTCGGTGGGCAGCACCGGCGACAGCTACGACAACGCGCTGGCCGAGACCATCAACGGGCTGTACAAGGCCGAGATCATCCACCGGCGCGGGCCCTGGAAGACGCGCGAGGCGGTCGAGCTGGCCACCCTGGAGTGGGTCTCCTGGTTCAACCACCACCGCTTGCTTGAGCCCATCGGCTATATCCCGCCGGCCGAAGCCGAGGCCAACTACTGGCGACGACAAGCCCAGGCTCAGACCACAAGTAAAGCTGCCCAGTCGGCGGCGCTGCAGGAGGGTTGAACCATGAGTACATGGCCCAACCGGGGGTGCCTCCGGCGGCCCCTGCGGGGGGCTGGAATAATGAAAGCAGAACAACAAGAAGAGAAGTCAGACCATGCCGGTCTGACTCAAGCCAATAGGCCTCCTCGAAAGCCGGTGCGGCTCAACGAGAGTGCGGCCACCATCGTGACCAGCAACCTTGATCTCACCGAGTGGGACCAGGCCTTCCCGGCCAACAAGCTGCTGGCCAGCGCAACGCTGGACCGCATGCGCCACAACGCCTATTGCTTGGTGCTCGACGGCAAGAGCTACCGGGCCCCGCGCCAACTGCCGGCGGTGATCCGCCA
>DASXLF010000375.1:0-2968 GCA_036496405.1 Steroidobacteraceae bacterium
AGGGCGGCGAATCGACGTGCGAACGCCTCAGACCATTTGTTGAAGGCGTCCTGTGCATAGCTCCAGCTTGTGAACGAGCTGGCGTAGCCGTTCATCCAGGCAACCGCCGCGGTCGTCGCACCCTTGTTCAGGTCGGCGGCGTACTTGAGGCCAATCTCGGTGTCAGCGCATTCGCCGACCACCTTGCCAGTGGCGCCGTCCCTGAACTGTGCCTCCAGCCCGGTCTGGCCCATGTAGGGGGTCGAACCCACAGGCCGGCCGGTCGCCGCGCCCGTGCCCATCTCGGCGACGAAGCCGTAGGGCACTGCTGTGCCGGCCAGGCTGGCAACGGTGTTGGTGGGGATCAGCGAGGTCAGCGCAAATTTCAGGCGCAATACGCCTTGGGCCATGGTTGGGTCCGCATGCCTCATGCTGGGTGCCGTCCATTTGCCGGTACGGGTGAAGGATCGGGCAGCCTGGCCTAGCTTCTTCCTTTCGGTCTTGGCGGTGTCGACCGCTGTTGTTGCCTTCTGCGAACTCGTCGCCATGAAGGCGCGGCACAGAAGCCGGCCTCCATCCAGATCGACACGTCCCGGGAAGGTTCTTCGTTGAGTCATTGAGCGTTCCTCCGTAAGCTACGCGTGGTCCGTCGCTTCCTCAAGCTCAAGCGCGCGCGAGTCCCATCCACACTGTGGACTTGCAGGGCGTTCGCTGTCTACTGCCCGAAGGGGAAGGTGCGGTCAGTGGCGAAGAACGTCGCCCAGAAAGGCCTGGGCTCGCTCATGCTTCGGTGCAGCGAAGAATTCGGCAGGCGTTGCCACTTCGAGAATCTGTCCGGCGTCCATGAAGACGACGCGGTCGGCAACCTCGTGCGCGAAGCCCATTTCGTGGGTGACGCACACCATCGACATGCCTTCGCCCGCCAGATTGATCATGGTGTCGAGCACTTCTTTCACCATCTCCGGGTCGAGCGCCGAGGTGGGCTCGTCGAAAAGCATGAGGCGGGGCCGCATGCACAGGGCTCGGGCGATGGCCACGCGCTGCTGTTGTCCGCCGGAGAGTTGCGCGGGGTATTTGTGCGCATGTTCGGCAACACGCACGCGCGTCAGCAATTGCATGGCGACGTCGTTTGCCTCGCGCGCGCCCATTCGGCGTGTGGACGTCGGCGCCAGTGTGCAGTTTTCGAGCACCGTCATATGCGGGAACAGATTGAACTGCTGGAACACCATGCCGACTTGCTGGCGCACCGTCGCCAGATCACCCGAGGCCGGACCGATGCTCACGCCGCAGACCTGGAGTCGACCGGTGTCGAAGCCCTCCAGGCCGTTGAAGCAGCGAATGAGCGAAGACTTGCCGGAGCCCGAGGGGCCGCAGATCACGATGCGCTCGCGCTCGCCAACCTCCAGGCTGATTTCGCGCAGCGCGTGGTAGTCGCCATACCACTTGTTGAGTGCGTCGGCGCGCACGATGGGGGGCATGGAAGGCTGCGTCAAGGACATGGCAGTTTCAGTGGTGCCGCCCCGCATCGAGCGAGGCATGCAGGCGGGCGCTGTAGCGGGACATCGCAAAGCAGAAGACGAAGTAGATGGCACCGACGAAGAGGTAGATCTCCGTGCCGAAACCCTGCCAATGCGCATCGGCAATGGCGCGCTTGGCAGCCGTCATCAGGTCGAAGATGCCCACGATCACCACGATCGAGGTGGCCTTGAAGAAGGCGATGAACACGTTGACCAGCGCCGGCAGCACGGCGGTGAGCGCTTGCGGCAGCACCACCCGCAAGGTGGTCACACGCCGGCTCAGGCCCAGCGCCGCCGCCGCCTCGTACTGGCCGCGCGGCACCACTTGCAGCCCCCCGCGGATCACCTCGGCCAGATAGGCCGCGGTGAAAAGGGAGAAGGCCACGAACACGCGAAACAGCTTGGACAGGTCAGTGCCCTGCGGCAGGAAGAGCGGGATCATCACGCTGGCCAGGAACAACACCGCCAGCAGCGGCACGCTGCGCGCGATCTCGATGTAGGCCACGGCCAGCGCCTTGCCGACGCCGGGACGGCTGGAATGACGCAGCAATGCCAATGCCACCGCCAGCGGAAACCCCGCCGCCAGGCCAAGGGTTGCCAGGATCAGCGTGACTGCCAGGCCGCCCCATTGGTCGTCGGGCACGAAGGGCATGCCGAGGATGCCGCCCCACATCAACGTGCCGAAGCCGGCCAGCGCCACAGCCCAGGCGACGGCCAGGCGCTGGTTCCACCAGTTGCGCCGTGTGGAGAGCACGTACATCACCACCAGGATCGCCATCGCCAGCGCCGCGCGCCACTGTTGGGCATAGGGATAGATGCCGAAGACGATGAGCCGGAATTTCTCGCCGATGACCGCCCAGCAGGCGCCGGCGCCCGTCACGCGGCAGGCATCGGGGCCCCGGCCGTGGGTGTTGAACACCGCGTGGAGCAGGCCCCAGTCCATGAGCTTCCAGAAGAACGCAAGGAACAAGGCGGCCAGTACCAGCGTGACGGCGCCGGTGGCCGGCGTCGGAAAGAGCCCCGCTTTCATGCGGTGCATCCAGTCGCGCTGCGCCGCGGGCGGCGGCGCAGCCTCGATGCGGGTGCTGGCCACGTACCGGGTCAAGCGAGCCCCCATCGGCGCTGGCGCTGCTCGAACGCGTGCATCGCTGCGCTCACCAACAGGCTCACGCAGGCGTAGAACAGCATGACGATGGACATGATTTCCACGGCTTGGCCGGTGTCGGTGAGCATGGTCTCGCTCACTGCCATGAAGTCCTGGTAGCCGATGGCTACCGCCAGCGTGCTGTTCTTGAAGATGCCGATGTATTCGCTGGCGAGGGGCGGCAGGCCCACCCGCAACGCCTGCGGCCCCAGCACGCGGCGCAGCGTGGCGGCGCGCGACAGGCCCAGCGCCGAGGCGGCTTCCCATTGGCCGCGGGGCAGGGCGCCGACAGCGGCCCGCACGATCTCCGCGAGGAAGGCCGCGGTGT
>DASXLF010000376.1:0-4191 GCA_036496405.1 Steroidobacteraceae bacterium
ACGACTTCGAGCGGTTTGATCCATCCAAGATCGGCACCGGCGAGGGCGCGCAGGCATACGGCCACGGACTGTATTTCGCGGGCAATGAGGGCGTGGCGCAGAGCTACCGGGATGTGCTCACTCCGAAGCTGAAGATCGATAACCAGCCGGTGCAGCCGACGACAACCGCTCAGAATCTGGTGGTGGCTCACGGGGGCGATGTTGACGCTGCAATAAAGGAGTTCAGCGGGCGCGTTGAAGGTTGGATGCCAGGAACGCGTGATCGCATCAAGGCTACCGACACATTAGCCGAAATGGAAAGCCTGCGCGGGCGCGTTTCCTTCGGACCAGGCGGTGGCAAGATGTATGAGGTGAACATCGCGGCGGACCCGGAGCACTTTCTGCACTGGGATAAGCCGCTCAGCGAGCAGTCACCGTATGTAAGAAACGCAATCGAAAAGGCCGGGCTGAAGCCTACCGAACCAGACTTGGGAAGTTTCGGGGGAGTGCCTGTGAGAGGTGCGCCACGCTGGGCCGATACACCAGAGGCCGCTCAAGCGCTTCGCGACGCCGGCATTCCCGGCATCCGTTATCTTGACCAAGGCAGCCGCGGTGCCGGCCAAGGCACCAGCAACTACGTGGTGTTCGACGCCGCTACCATCGACATCCTGCGCAAGTACGGCCTCGCCGGCCTGATGGCAGGCGGTGGCGCAGCAGCAGCCGGATCACAACAACAGAGCCAATGAGCGGAACATCCATCACAGCCTATCGTCCCGTCGATCCTGAGGACGACGAGCCCTCGGCCGTTGCCAGCCTCACCGGCAGCAACGACGCCGAGCCGTATCCGCGCGACCTCGACGAGCAACACAAGCAGTTGGTGAGGTGGTTCGAGGAATCGGAACTCGCGCGCCAGGACGAAATTAGGATCGCCGAGCGGGACAGGGAATACTACGACCACAACCAGTGGACCAAAGAGGAGCGCGACGCCCTCAAGGCCCGCGGGCAGCCGGAAATCGTCGTCAACAAGATCCACGACAAGGTGTCGCTGCTGTGCGGCTTGGAGCGCAAGGCGCGAACTGACCCGAAGGCGTTCGCCCGCACGCCCGCCGAGGAGGACCGCGCCGAGGCCGCCACCCAGGCGCTGCGCTACATCTCCGACGACAACAACTTTTCGCTCGTGCGCAGCGGCGTGTTCGAGAACATGCTGATCGAGGGCGCCGGCGGCGGTGAACTCGGCCTCGAGGACGACGGCCAGGGCGGGGCGAATATCACCATTACGCACGTGCCGTGGGACCGCATCTGGTACGACCCGCATAGCCGCGCACCGGACTTCTCCGACAGCCGCTATCAGGGCCTCGTCATCTGGATGGACCGCGATCAGGTCGAGGAGATGTATCCCGACGCGGACGACATCGTCGAGGCGACGTTCAGCTCGGTGGATTTCTATTATAACGACCGGCCGGAAACGGTGAACTGGACCGACAACCGCCGCCGCCGCGTGCGCGTCGTTCAATGCCACTGGCGGGACAAGGAGACATGGTGGCAGGCGACGTTCACCAAGAGCGGGCTATTAGCCAATCCGCAGCGTTCGCCGTTCAAGAACCGCAAGGGCAAGAGCGCATGCGGGCTCATGCTTCAATCGGCCTACATCAACCGCGACAACCAGCGCTACGGCATGGTGCGCGGGCTGATCAGCCTTCAGGACGAAATCAACAAGCGGCGTAGCAAGGCGCTGCATCTGCTCTCCGTGCGCCAGATCGTCGCCGAGCAAGGTGCGGTGCAGGACGTGGACAAGGCGCGGCGCGAGGTCGCTAAACCTGACGGCTATGTCGAGGTGATGCCGGGGCTGAAGTTCGAGATCGAGAGCGGTGCCGAGCTAGCCACCGGGCAGTTCCAGTTACTACAGCATGCCACGGCGGAAATGCAGCTTTCGGGGCCAAACGCAGCGATGTCGGGCACCGACCCGCGCGAACTCAGCGGGCGGGCCATCCTGGCGCAGCAGGCCGGCGGGGCGGCACAGAACGAGCCGCTGGCCGATAGTCTGCGATTCTGGAGCAGACGCGTATACGAGAGTTGCTGGATGGCGGCGCGGGAGTTCTGGACCGCCGGCAAATGGGTGCGCATCACCGACGACCTCAACGAGACGCGCTGGGTCGGCATCAACCAGCCGATCCGCGTCATGGACCGACTGGCCGAAATGCCGGAGCAGCAGCGCGCCATGATGATGCAGCGCATGCAACTGATGCCGGGCGATCCGCGACTGCAGCAGGTCGTCGGCATCGAGAACGATATCACCGACCTGGACGTGGATATTACCATTCAGGAGGGCATCGACATCCCATCGCTGCAACAGGAGCAATTCGCCACGCTGGTGCAATTGGCTGGCATGCAGCCGGGGCTGATACCGGGCGATGTGCTGATTGCCGCGTCGGGGCTCAAGGACAAGGACATGCTGCTGCAACGCATGAAGGAGCATCAGCAGCAGCAGGCAGGGGTGCAGCAGCAAGCAGGGCAGATGGCGCAACAGCACGCCCAGGCGGACATTCAAGGCAAACAGGCCAAGGCGGCGGCCGATTTTGCGCTGGCCCAGGAACGCAAGGTCAACAGCGCCCGCGGCGTGCATGACATCCATGCCGAGTTCAGCGCGCCGCCATACGGTCAGCCGAACATGGCGCCGGACAACCCGCCGGGCGCGTCGCAGTCGATGCAGCAGCCACCTGACCCCGAGCAGATGAGCCCGGACGTCGCTCTGGCACACCACATGGCCGACCTGGCGAAGAAGCAGGCGGATATCCGCAACACGCAGGCGACCACCGCGCTCACTGCGGCGAAGATACCGCAGACACATCATCAGACAATGAATACGCTGGTGCAGACCAACCGGCTCGCACAGACGCCCATTCCACAGCCCGGGCAGCCGGGTCAGTGACCTAGCCCGCGCAACCCTTTGGTCACGAGTTTATCGAAGGTCTTCCGTCGCTCAGCAATGTGGTCCGGTTTAGACGCAATCGTCGCAGCGATAATCGAAGCCCACAAGATGAACAGATCGGCCTCGAAAAATTCGATTTCCTCGTCTGACGCGGCGGCAAAGTGTTCCTGCACAACTGCAATTACCTTGTGGGTCAGGTCATCCATCAGCCGATCATAGTCCAACCAGGAAGGTAGTCCATGCCAGCAACAGCAACCGGCCGCGGCGCACAAGTCCTCGTCGACCCCATGAGTGACACCGCCAAGGCAATCCGCGGCGCCTATGCGGCTACGTTCGAGGCTAATACCGCCAAGGTAGCGGCCGACATCGCGGCCGGCCTCCATGCGGCCAGCGGCAGCAAGCCAGACGGCACCACCAGCACCAATATCGCAAGCGACATTGCGGTCAGTCCTTCAGTGTCGCCGAGACAGATCGGCTCGGTGGCGCTCGGAAGCAGCGCCGGGCCGACCATCATCGCTGGCACCGGCGTCGCCAGCGGCACCCAGCCGTCCGGCAGCATCTTCATCCGCACAGACGGCGCGGCAGGGGCGCGGCTCTATGTCAGCCAGGGCGGTGGCACCTGGATCGCTATCGCAGCGGTCTGACGGCCGACGCTGAACGGAGACTCTAATGCTCAGAGGGATTCTACTTGCGGCATTGCTGCCGGCGATGGCGCACGCGCAAGCGGTGCAATACGCAAACCGCAGCGGCGCGATCACTACTGGCGGGCAATCACAGCAACTCACTGTAGCGTGGGCGGCACGCCGCGGCTGCATGGTGCAGAACACATCAGCCGGCGATCTGTGGGTACGCGTGACAGCCGGCGGCGGCGCCACGCTTTCTCAGCCATCAGTCAAAATTCCCACCGGCTCGACCTGGTACTGCTCGGCGCCAGCGCCGGCTGACGCCATGCAGATCATCGGAGCCACGTCTGCGCAGGCGTTTACGGCATGGGAGTGGTGAGCGATGGCCAACGAACTCGAAACCTTCCTTGCGTCCGAGGCGCAGGAGGCTACCCAGACACCTGCCCCACAGGCGCCCTCAGAGGCACCGCCAGCGGCGCATGAGCCGAAGCAGGAGGCTAAGGCCCCGGCAGAGCCCAAGGGCACCACAGCAACGCCAGAGGCCGACGACGCCGAGCCGCCGCAGCCGCTGGACGGCGAGCCGGTCATCGGTCGGCGCGCATTCGAGGACGAACGCCGCAAGCGCCAGGACTGGAAGGAAAAGGCGGCACGCCTCGAGGG
>DASXLF010000377.1:0-2623 GCA_036496405.1 Steroidobacteraceae bacterium
ACCGCCGTATGGTGTCTGCCGGTAGCCTTGGGGAGCGGGGCATGGCGGCTCTGGGCGGCGCAGCATGCTTCGCGGCTCATGGGACGCATGGCGCGGCTGGCGGTGGTGGCGGTACTCACGCTGGCGGTACTGCTCAGCTTCCGCACCCTCAATGGCCTGGATGCCGGGGCAAGTCTGCTGGTGGCCATGGCGGCGCTGAAGCTGATGGAAACTCAGCAGCTGCGAGACTGGCTGATCGTGCTCGGCGCCTCTCTGTTTCTGCTGCTGGCTGCCTGCCTGGCTGCGCAGACGCTGTGGCGCATACCGCTGTATGCCGCTGAAGTGTGGCTGCTGTGTACGGTGCTGTTTGCGCTCGGGGCTGGCGTCACTCCCCCGTCTCCCGCGACCCTGTTGCGCAGCTCGGCGCGCAGCATTGTGCTCGCCCTGCCGTTCGCGCTGCTGCTGTTCCTGTGCTTTCCGCGATTGTCGGGATCGCTGTGGTCGGTGCCGAAGGAGGATGAGGCGATCACCGGGCTGGGCCAGGAGATGAGTCCCGGCAGCTTTTCACAGCTGAGCGAATCCGACGAGCCCGCCCTGCGCGTGCGCTTCGAAGGCGAACTGCCGCCGCAGGCCGAGCGCTATTGGCGCGGACCGGTGCTGCATCGTTTCGATGGCGTCACGTGGCGCCGGGCGTTCGGGGATCTTGGCCCGCCACCGAAGCTGGACTTCGCCGGTCGCAGCTACCGTTATGAGGTGACGCTGGAACCCAACACCCACGGCGTGCTGATCGCGCTCGAAATGCCGCGCGGCAAGCCGGCGCAGTCGTCGTATGTCAGCTTCGACGACCAGATCATCAGCGCCAAGCCGCTGAGCGACGCGCACCGATACCAGCTTGAATCATTCACGAAATATCGCAGCGAGCAGGACCTGAACCCGACGGTTCGGCAGCTCGACCTGGCACTGCCACGCGGGCGCAATCCCCGCAGTCTGGCGCTCGCTCGTCGACTGCGTGACTCGGCCAGCGATGATCGCGCTTTCGTCGAGGCGGCATTCGATTACCTGCAGCACGGCGGCTTCGAGTACACCTTGACGCCGCCCCGGCTCGGCGTCAATTCGGTCGATGACCTGTTGTTCGATACCCGCCAAGGATTCTGCGGCCACTATGCCTCGGCATTCGCCACACTGATGCGCGCCGGCGGCGTGCCGGCGCGTGTGGTGACCGGCTATCTGGGCGGCGAATGGAATCGCTTCGGGGGCTACCTGCTGATCCGGCAATCCAACGCGCACGCCTGGACGGAGGTATGGCTCGCGGGCATGGGCTGGGTACGCATCGACCCGACAGCGGCCGTGGCGCCCGATCGCCTGCACCGCGACCTCGATGATGTGCCGGTGGGAACGGACGCATCAGACAGCTCCCATCGGACTCCGTCCTGGCTGGCGACCACGCTGCAAGCCTGGCAGGCGGCCAATGCCTGGTGGCGCGATGAATTCATCGATTTCAATATGAGCAAGCAGCTGCACCTGCTGGGCGCGCTGGGTTTGAAGGATCGCTATCTGGAGAGTCTCGTGGCCTTGCTGGGGGCGGGTGCGACCCTATGGCTGTCACTGCTGGCCTGGCGCGGACGTCAACGCTCGGCCGCCCTGCCGCGCGACATCCTCAGCCGCAGCTGGCGCGCGCTCGAACGCGCGCTCACTCGCGCCGGCGCGCCGCGTGCGTCGTACGAAGGCCCGATTGCCTACAGTGAACGCGTGGCCGGCGATCGCCCCGAACTCGCCGCCACTCTCAGGCCGCTGGCGAGGCATTACGCGCGCCTGCGCTACGGCTCGCGCAGCAGCGCAGCGCAGCTGCAGCGCTTTCATCGCGCCGTGCGCTTCTTCACCGCGCGTCTGCGCGGCTGAGCGCATTGGCGTCACCGCCCGGAACCCGCGACAGCAGCCACGCGCCCAGCATAAAGAATGCCGTCAACGCCAGTATCGACAGGCGCTGGTTGCCGGTGGCGATGGCCACCACGCCCATGACCAGTGGCCCCAGCACCGCGGCGAACTTCGCCAGCATGTTGTAGAAGCCGAAGTATTCCCCGGCGCGCTCCGGCGGTATCAGCGTGGCGAAATACGAGCGCGACAACGCCTGCACTCCGCCCTGCACCGTTCCGAACACTCCGGCCAGTACATAGAATTGCCATTCCGAACGCATGAAGTAGGCGTATACGGTGACCCCAAGGAATACCGCCAGGCCGATATAGATCGCACGCTTGGTGCCGATGCGGTCGCCCAGCCGGCCAAACAGCAGTGCGAATGGAAAGGCGATGAATTGCACCAGCAGCAGCGCCTGAATCAGCGTGGCGGTGGAAAAGCCCAGCTTGCTGCCGAAGTCGGTCGCCATGATCTGCACGGTCGAGATGCCATCGATATACAGCCAATAGGCGAACAGGAAATTCAGCACCGGCTTGTCCCGCAGCACGCTGCGCACAGTGGTCCATAGTTCCCTCCAGCCCGCCGCCGCATTGGTCGGCGCCGCTTCGCCGACATAGCGGAACAGCGGCAATGTGAACACTATCCACCATACCGCCACGTCCAGAAAAGCGACCCGGGTCGCCGCCACCCAGTCCTGGAGATGAAACCAGTGCGGGTGCAGCACCATCTC
>DASXLF010000378.1:0-2096 GCA_036496405.1 Steroidobacteraceae bacterium
CAATCGCCACGTTGCCGACGCCCTTGTCGCCGGTCGCGCGAATTTTCACATGCACGTCGATTTCCTGACCGGGCACGATCGTGCCCAGCGCGTTGTTTTTTGCGTCGCTGTAATCGCGCACGATCTCGAGGCCATTCTTGATTGCCGTTGCCGGCGTATCGCGGTCGTAGCCTGCCTGGTCCAGCACGGCCCAGGCCGTCTGATCGCTGGCATCGGTGAATCGCAGCCCGGTTGCCGCGGGACTCCAGCTTCCCGCCTGCAACAAATTGTTCTGCGGGCTGGAAATCAGTTTCGGGGCCGCACCGTTGCGAATTTCCTCGATCCGCAATTTGTCGAGCGCCGCCGCGCTGGTGCGGGCGTAGCCGTCGAGCGCCAGCAGCGTCATGGCTGCCGACAGCGTGTTGAACTCATTGCGCTCCAGCGGCCGCGCGATGTTTTCCAGCACGCGCGGCGACAGCGTTTTCGCCCGCGCCGGGAAGTGCTTCGACAACAGGTATAGCACGGTGGTGTCGCGGATGAGCGGATCGTCGTAATAGGTGAACCAGTACGGCTCCTTGTCGAGATTGTCCTCAAGCTTGCGCTGCAACGGATCGATCATCTGCGCGGCCTGCCGGTCCTGCTTCAGCAGCTGATATGAGGCCGCCAGCCACGCGGCGGCGAGATCGTTTCGCCATGCTTTGGGATAAGCGTCCTGCAACCGCTTCTGCACGGCGGCGAGCTGGTTGGTGGTGATGCTGCCCTGACGCGTAAGAAGATACACCGCGTAGGCGCGCTGCCGGACTTGATCCAGCGAATCCAGCGATTCATCGGCCGCCAGCTGCTGGAGATAGCGATCACCATCATCGACCATTTCGCTAGGAACGGACGCGCCGCGATCGCGCGCCTCCAGCAGGAAATGCACCGCATAGGCCGAAATGAAAGGATCGGAATCGGGCGTGGCGCTCCACACACCGAAACCGCCGCGCGCATTCTGCCGCGATCGCAACGCATCGATCTGCGCGGCCAATGCATCCGGCCCTTTCGGCTTATTGAGGCCGGGCTCGAGCGCACGCGCAAAGGCGGGAATGCCGCTCCACTTCTCCGCGATCAGACGCGGCATCGAAGCGCTGATGATCTGCTCGCTGCAATAATTGTCGTAGTTCACCAGCCAGCTCGTCAGCCCTTGCGTGAGCACCAGCGGGGCGGTGGAGAAGGTTGCGTCGCGGCGGCTGTACGGCTCGTACAAGTGGCGCAGGTTGGAAATCGCCTTCATGCCGCCTGCGGGCACCTGCGCGATATCGATTTGCGTGCGATAGGCGGAAGCCGGCCGCACCGAAACATCGATCCGTTGCGAGGCGGACTTGCCGGCATAGCTCGCAGTAAACGCAAGCGCGCCGGAGCCCAGCGTCTGCGTTGCGCGCACCCGGAAGGTGACCACGCCTTCATGCATGGGCGCCAGCGCGATCTTCTGCGCGCTGCTGCCGATGACCTGCAACTGCGGCCCTGTCTTCAGCTGCACCATCACCGGAACCGGCTGGTTCGGCGCGTTGCCGATGTTGTTGGAGACTCCCACGCCGACATCGGCTTCATCGCCCGGTGCCAAGGTGGTCGGCGCATCCGGCGACAACACGAAATCGCCGCGCACGGTGGTGGCGCCTTCCGCGGTACCGATCAGTTGGGGCGACACCGCCACTGCCATCACACGCAGCTTGCCGTGGAAGTAATCGGGCACGGCGTACTGGAAGTCGCGCGTCCCATCAACATCGACGATACCGGACCAGTACACCACCGGTTTGTCGCGATGCCGCTTGAAGGGATTGAGCTGCCGGCCGGCCGCATCGCCATTGTCGCCGCCGGGTGCGGCAAGCGCCATCAATTTCTTGAAATCTGGCAGGATGAGATCGAGAATCTGTCCTGTCTGCACCTGCAGCATCCGCTTGCGAAAGAAGTACTGCAGCGGATCGGCCAGCTTGTAACGCGCCACCTGCAGGATGCCTTCGTCCACCGCAAACAGCACCGCCTTCGCCGGCCGGCCGGAAGTAAGCCGGAAGGTTGCGGTTTCGCCGGGTTTCACCAATTCCGGCGCATCGATGTGCAGCGGATCGCGCCGCGCATCC
>DASXLF010000379.1:0-1712 GCA_036496405.1 Steroidobacteraceae bacterium
CGGATTTGATCAGCCCGGCTGCTGTCGTGGCCCGGCTCAGGGTGAGTGCCAAGAAGCAGCTGCTCCAGGAACTGGCCAAGCGCGCGGCGGAGCTATCGGGGTTCGGCGAGCGGCAGATCTTCGACGTGTTGCTGGAGCGCGAGCGGCTGGGCTCGACCGGGGTGGGCAATGGGATCGCCATTCCCCACGGCCGGCTGGCGGGATTGCAGCGCCTGCACGGCCTGTTCGCGCGGGTCGAGCCTGCGGTGGATTTCGATGCGGTCGACCAGCAGCCGGTCGATCTCGTTTTCCTGCTGCTGGCGCCGGAAGCCGCCGGGGCCGATCACCTGAAGGCGCTGGCGCGGGTTTCGCGCCTGCTGCGCGATCGCCAGGTCTGCGAAAAGCTGCGGGGCGCCGAAAGCCGCGATGCGCTCTATGCGCTGCTTACTGAGACGCCCACGAGTCATGCCGCCTAGGCAAAGCCCTGCGGTCTAAAGAGGCCATGCAACAACACGCGGCCTCGCCTCTAGTGGACGCTGACGGGCTCCAGATCGTGCTCGCGCACGGCGGCGACGGCGAGTGCCCGGCTGGGCGCAAAGGCAAGCTGGGTCCCGTCGGCTGCGAAGATGCCGAAGCCCGGCATGCCATCGACGGTAATCTTGCGCAGATAGGCCATGCTCTGCATGCCGAGCAAGGCAAGAGCCTGGGGCGATATGCTGCGAATTGTTTCGCTGGTGTTCATGGCGGTTACTCCTTTTGCGGTGCGGCAGTGCCGGGCGCGCTGACGGTAATGCGGCCGGCGCCGGCGGCGTTGCCGCGAATGGGAATCTTGCGGGTCAGGACCTCGATTTCCGGGCGCAGCACGTCGATCTCCAGCAGGCCGTTGTTCAATTCGGCCCCGGCGATCTCCAGCCCGTCGGCCAGCAGGAAGCTGCGCTGAAACTGCCGCGCGGCGATGCCGCGATGCAGGAAGACGCGCTCGCCCTGATCGGTCTGCTTGCCGCGGATCGTCAGCTGATTAGCTTCGAGCGAAATCTCGAGATCCTCGCGCCCAAAGCCGGCAACGGCCAGCGTGATGCGCAGGCGGTTCTCGGCCAGCTGCTCGATGTTATAGGGCGGATAGCTCTCGGCTGCCCGGCCCATTCGGTCGAGCGTGCGCTCGAAACGATCGAATCCCAGAAGCAGCGGGCTGCTGAACAGCGGTACACGAGTCATTCTGCCCCTCCCTTCGAGCGGGCTTGGGTCCCGACAGGACCCGCGACGGCCCCGAAGGGGCGCCGTCCCTTCTGAAATAGGCGGCACCCCAGTACCTTTCAAGGTTGGCGGCTTTCAAGTGAGGCCACCGGCCCATTCCAGCCAGGCTGGCGTCAGGCCAGCGCCCGCTGCCGCAGTGCCAGGCGGTCGACCTTGCCGGTGGCGAGCTGGGGGAATTTTGCCAGCACCGTGATGCGAACCGGCCGGCCATGGCGGGGCAGGCGCCGTCGGCAAAGCTGATCGAGCTCGGCCAGCAGATCATGCCCGCGCTCGCTCAACACCACCGCCTTGACCGTGAGATCGGGTTCGCCGACCGCCACCGCCAGCGCGTCTCGGACCAGTGGATGGAGGCGCAGCACCGCCTCGACTTCGCCGAGATCGAGGCGCTGGCCGCGAATCTTCACCATCTGGTCGGTGCGGCCGGCCGAATGCAGGATTCCATCAGCGGAGCGATAGGCGAGATCGCCCGTGCGGTGGGA
>DASXLF010000380.1:0-1806 GCA_036496405.1 Steroidobacteraceae bacterium
CCGCCCTCCACTTCGTCGAGCATGATCTTGCGCCCGAACTCGGCCGGCAGGTGGGCTTTGCCGCGCCGCACGATGGCCGTGTGCAGTTCGAACAGGCTGACCAGCTTGGCGGAGGCCGGCACGCTTTCGCCATCGATCACGCGCTGCTGCGTCTAGAAAGCCGGCCGAGAAACGGGCTGTAACGGGCGGATGAGCGGAACGGCGAGATGGTGCAAGGGATCGTGGTCGGGAAAGTCGCCCACGCGAGAGATGCTTCTGGCCGGAGCGACCATCGGGCTCAGCACTGCGGTCAGCGCCACCAGGGCGCGTATGAACCACAGCTGGTCACCGGTTGCAGGATCGGACGTTGCCGCCAGGAGGGTCAGATTGGCGACCGCCGCGGCGACGCACAGCTGGAACAGCGTCCTGGTCCGTCCGATGTAGCGCGCCTGGCGAATGCCCAACTGCACCAGGCGCGCGATGCGGTGCTCGACCACCTGGCGTCGCCGCCGAATTTCAGCGAATGCGGGACTCTTCTGCAGCGTGCGCGCGTGCTGGAGCAAGGCTTCCTGCGGGTGGACCTGCACCGTCCGTCCGCCCTGACCGCGGCTGCATTGGGTTCGCAGCGGGCACGCCGCACACATCTCGGTGGCAAACACGAACATGCCACCGCCACCCTTCGCCGCCCGAAACTCACGGGTCGTCTGCTGGTTCGGGCAGGTGCACGTGCCTGTCTCCAGATCGATCTGAAAGTCGGTCTTGGCAAAGTAGCCCTGGTTCTGGAGGTCTGGCACTTTGGCGATCAGCGTGCGTCCCGCATCGGCGAACTCCGCGCGTGTCTCACCCGACCCATACGCGCAATCGCCCAGCACCGCTGCGACCTGGCAACCCGTCGCCGCTTCGCTGGCCTCAACCACCTCCAGTGCCCGCTCGGCGTCCGGTGCATTGCCCGCCAACACGTCGACCGCCGTAATCAACTGGCTATCGGTGTCGACTGCCAGCTGAGCTTTGTGTCCATTGAAGCGATGGCTGCTGCTCTTGCGCCCGTGGCGCATCTCGGGATCATGCACCGAGATCAGTCGATCCGGCGCCACGCCGCGCTTCAGACGTCGATCATCCTCATCGCGTTCGATGTCCTGGGCCAGGATGCGTGCCAGCAGCTCGGCCGCCGCCACCAGCTCCTGGTCCTGGAGGCTGTCTTTGGTCAGCTCCGACCGCGTGCCGCGCACCACCTCCAGCAGGTGTTCGGCGTCAGCCACGATCTCAGCCAGGAACCGCTGGCGTGCCTGCGGATCCGTCCAATCCACCTCCGCCTGACCTTTCAGGCTCGGTCCCTGGACGTAGCGTGCGCAGCCAAGCTCTTCGGCTACCTCCAACACATCACATTCGATCAGCCTGGCCAGGCCGCGCAGCACCTGGACGATGCCATCCGCCAACAGGTTGTAGGTGTCGCGTACGGCGCCACGCCCGAGGATGTAGGTCGTATCCAGCGCCAGCTTGATGTGTTGCCGTTCGTCTGGCGCCTTCCCCTTCTTCCACACCCCGCGGTGTTTGGCCACCTCCAGACTGCGCTGGAAGATGGCGCGCGTCCGCTCGTGCAGGATCAGCTGTGCGCGAAACTCCTGGAGCGTGCTCTTGGCAAACGGCCGCGTCTCCACTTCGAGGCCCAACGCCACTTTCCAGCGCAGGTCATAGTCGGCGCGTTGCTTGGCTTCTTCGTCCGAGACGCCATCGTAGGTTTGCAGCACCAGTGCCGTCGCTAGCAGGCTGGGCGGCACACTCGGGCGGCCACGGTTGCGGCTATACAGTGCAGCGAAGTCCTCGTCG
>DASXLF010000381.1:0-3035 GCA_036496405.1 Steroidobacteraceae bacterium
CGTAGGCATGGCGACCGATATTCCGCCGCACAATCTGCGCGAGGTCGCCGCCGCCTGCATTCATCTGCTGGATGAACCGGATGCGACCACGCGCGCGTTGCTCAAGCACATCAAGGGCCCCGACCTGCCAACCGGCGGCGAGATCGTCTCCCCGCGCGCCGACCTGATCGCCTTCTATGACACGGGCACTGGCAGCTTCAAGGCGCGCGCGACCTGGGAGATCGAGGCGGATACATCCCACGTCATCATCACGCAATTGCCGTTCCAGGTTTCCGGCAGCCGCATTCAGGAACAGATTGCGCAGCAGATTCGTGACAAGAAACTGCCGATGGTGGACGACGTGCGCGACGAGTCGGATCATGAAAATCCCACCCGGATCGTGATTGAGCCGCGCTCCAATCGCGTCGACGTGGTGCAGCTCATGGCGCACCTGTTCGCGACCACTGACCTGGAGCGCAGTTACCGCGTCAATCTGAACGTGATCGGCCTCGACGGCCGCCCTCGGGTCATGGGACTGAAGGCCCTGCTGAGCGAGTGGCTCGAGTTCCGGCAGAAGACCGTGCGCCGCCGCCTGCAGCACCGGCTCGACAAAGTCGCCCGCCGGCTGCACCTGCTGGACGGCCTGCTGATCGCCTACCTCAATCTCGACGAGGTGATCCGCATTATCCGGCGCGAGGACGAGCCGAAACCGGTGCTCATCAAGCGCTTTAAGCTCTCGGAGGAGCAGGCTGAGGCCATTCTCGAGACCAAACTGCGTCATCTGGCCAAGCTCGAGGAGATGAAGATCCGCGACGAGCAGAAGGAGCTGGCGGACGAACGGGAAAAGCTCGAGGCGCTTCTGGGTAGCGTGCGCAAACTGCGGGCACTGATGCGCGCGGAAATCGAGGCCGATGCCGCTGAATACGGTGATGACCGGCGCACGCGCATCGTCGAGCGTGCCGCTGCGCAGGCAATCGAGGAGAGCGAGCTACTGGCCAACGAGCCGGTGACAGTGGCGCTGTCTACCGGCGGCTTCGTGCGCTCGGCCAAGGGCCATGACATTGATCCGCGCGCCCTGTCGTACAAGACGGGAGATGCTTTCCTGACCGCGGCGCGTGGGCGCAGCACGCAGCTGGCTGTGTTCCTCGACAGCACTGGCCGCGCCTATAGCCTGCCCGCCCACACGCTGCCGTCGGCGCGCGGCCAGGGCGAGCCGCTGTCCGGCCGGCTCGATCCGCCCGACGGTGCGCGGTTCGCCGGAGTACTGCTCGGCGAGCCCGAGGACTTGTGGTTGCTGACCACCGATGCCGGCTATGGGTTTACGGTGCGGCTCAAGGAACTGCATTCGCGCAACCGCGCCGGCAAGGCAGTGCTGAAAGTCAGTGCCGGCGCCCAGGTGTTGCCGCCGGCGCCGCTGCCGCAGAACGAGGGGCAGGTAAGCGACGGCGCGCGGGTGGCGCTGGTCAATTCCGAAGGTCGCCTGCTGCTGTTTCCCGTGGGCGAGGTACCGGAATTGCCACGCGGCAAAGGCAACAAGCTGTTCGCCATCGCCGCGAAAAAGGCCCAGTCGCGTAGTGAGGTGCTGATCGCCATGACGGTGCTGGCTCCGGCGCAGTCGCTGGCGGTGTTTTCGGGTGAGCGGCAGATGACCCTGACGCCAACGGATCTGAAGGACTATCTGGGCGCGCGGGCGCAGCGCGGCGCCATGTTGCCGCGCGGCTGGCGCACGGTCGAGCGGATCGCGCCGCTGGCTTGAGGCGAAGGTCGCTAGATGTCCCCGGCGCGGTGGCAGGCCACCTCGCTATCGCCGACGCGCCGCAACGCAGGCACTTCCCGCGTGCAGCGCTCGATCGCATGCGGGCAGCGGGTGCGGAACACGCAGCCGCTGGGCGGCGCCAGGCTCGAGGGAAGATCGCCGATGATCGGCGCGGGACGCGCGCGTGCGCGCCGCGGATCGGCTATGGGTATCGCCTGCAGTAGTGCGCGCGTGTAAGGATGCTGCGGGGCGCGGAACACTGCGTCGCGCGCGGCGATCTCCATGACGCGGCCGAGGTACAGCACCAGCACCCGATCGCACAGCAACTGCACCGCCGGCAGATCGTGCGCGATGAACAGCAGCGACAGGCGCAGTTCGCGCTGCAGCCGCTGCAGCAATTGCGTGATCTGCGCCTTAATGGAAACGTCGAGCGAGGACAGCGGTTCATCGCACACCACGAGTTCCGGCCCGAGGATCAGGGCACGGGCAATGCCGATGCGCTGCGCCTGGCCGCCGGACACTTCATGCGGAAAGCGCTGCAGAAGCCGCGCCTCGAGGCCGACGCGCTCGAGCATGGCCAGAACGCTGGCGTGTCGTTGCGAGACCGACCATCGCGGCCGGAAGACCTGCAATGGCTCGGACAGGGCATCGCCGATGCGCTGGCGTGGATCCAGTGCCGAAATCCCGTCCTGAAAGATCATCTGCACGTGGGCACGCGCACGCTGGAGAGCGGCGCCGCGCAACGCCAGGAGATCGTCGCCGCGGAATCGAATCTCTCCGGCGTCCGCGGCCGTCAGGCGCAGCAGCGCGCGCGCCAAGGTCGACTTGCCGCTGCCGGATTCGCCGACGACACCGAGCGCGTGCCCAGAAGCCAGATCGAAGCTCAACCCATCCAACGCCCGCAGGCGTACCCGGTGGCCGCGATGGCGCACGGCATAACTGACGCGCAATCCGCGCACCTGCAGCAGCGGCTGCTCCGGCGCGGCGTTCATGAGTACGCCTCCATGCGTGGCACCGCTTGCAGCAGCGCCTGGGTGTAGGGCTGCTGCGGGCGGCTGAATAACTGCTCGCATTCGGCCAGCTCAAGCAGCTGTCCGGCACGCATCACCCCCACCCGATCGGCGAGCTGCGCCACCACGCCCAGATCGTGGGTGACCAGCACCAGCGCGGCGCCGGTACGTGCGCGCATTTCCTGCAACAGTGCCAGGATCTGTGCCTGCACCGTGACATCGAGTGCCGTGGTCGGTTCATCGGCCAGTATCACCTCGGGTTCGCCGATCAGCGCCATGGCGATCATCAC
>DASXLF010000382.1:0-2682 GCA_036496405.1 Steroidobacteraceae bacterium
GCCATCGGTCCGGTAACTGAAGAGCATGGGACCCGGCGCGAGCAACCCGGCCCGTTCGAGCACCTGTTGCGCAGGCAGCTTGAGCCCCGAGACGTGCAGCCGCACCCCCTGCGATTCGAGCAGCCGGCGGATGCTCCCGAAGACCTCTGCGCCCGTGATGTCCACGCGGTTGATCGGGTATGCGAACAGGCAGACGTCGGTCAGACCTGGCCGCTCGGCCAGCGCCACGGTGACCGCGCGTTCGAGCGCGCTCGCCGACGCGAAGTCCAGTTCGGCATCCATGCGCAGCGCATAAAGATTGGGCGCGAGCAGCGGCAAATGCCACAGATGCCGGTCGCGCAAGCTGCCGTCGGGATGCAACCCCACCTCGATGATCCGCGGATGGAGATGACGGTACATGTAGTGCGCCAGCGCCGCGAGAAGGCCGCCGAGCACACCCCAGTAGATCGACGGCGCCGTTGCAATCGTGAGCGCGAAGGTCGCCAGCGCGATCGCCGCTTCGATGCGCGAGATTCGCCACAGTGCGACGAACGCCGAAGGCCGCAATAGCCCAAGGGTCGCCGTTGCCACGATGGAAGCCAGCACCGCCTGCGGCACGTGATAGAGCAGCGGCATGGCCCACAGCAAGGCGGCCGCAACCACCGCCACGCTGAACAACGTCGACCACTGCGTCTTGGCGCCGGCGTAGAGCGTGATGGCCGATCGAGAAAAAGATGAACTGGTGGGGAATGCCCCGGTGAGCCCCGATGCAATCTTGCCGAGACCCTGGCCGATCAGATCCTGGTTTTCGTTCCACAGCTTGCCGGCGCGGGCGTTGTCGACCTTGGCGCTCGATGCCGTCTCCAGGAAGCTCACGAGCGTGATGAGGAACGCGGGCAACAGCAGGTTGCCCAGGTCGTTCATCGACAGTCCGCCAGGCCAGTAGAAGGATGGCAGCCCCGAGGGCAGCTTGCCGATGACGGCGCCGCCGCGCAGCGCATAGTCGACGGCCGCGCTGATGGCCGCCGCCACCGCGACGAGGGCCATGGTGGTCGGAAAGCGCGGCGCCGTGCGCTTGCCAAGCCATAGCGCTGCCATGCCGCCGAGGCCGAACGCGATGGCAATGAAATCCGGCGGCGGTCCATGCAGCAGTTGCGCGTAGGAGCGCCCTGTGAAGCCCAGCAGCGCGGGCAACTGCGACAGTGTGATAAGCACCGCCGCACCTTGCGTGAAGCCCATCAGCACGGGCGAATTGACCATGCGCAGCAGCCAGCCGAATCGCGCTCCGCCCAGCACCACCTGCATTACCCCGGACAGCAGCGTCAGCCAGACGGCGAAGGCCACCCATTCGCTGCTACCCGGAATCGCCAGCGGCGCGAGCGATGCGCCGACCAAGAGGCTCGTCAGCGCCGTGGGCCCCACGGACAGTCGAGCCGACGAACTGAAAAGGACGGCGATCAACGCGGGCAGGAGCGCGGCATAAACGCCGGTGACCAGCGGCATACCCGCCAGCGCTGCGTAAGCCACACCCTGTGGGATGACCATGAGCGCGACCGTGACGCCGGCGGCGGCTTCATTCACGAGCAGGGCGCGGTCAGGGCGCGGCCATGCCAGAAAAGGAAGCCAGCGCGCGAGCCGGTCGCGGTTCACGGCCATGGCTTCAAGACGCAAGGGGTTGGAAAGTGCACCTGTCGATGATACGTACCAAGGGAAGGCGGACTTTGTGCGGCGCTACGGCCGTCGCTTGTGCTGGAACGCCGTGGGTGACTGGCCGGTGGCCGCCTTGAACATCGCGCAGAAGGCGCTATCGGTGGCATAGCCGCTGGCGGATGCAACCTGGCTCACCGCCATACCGCGTGCCAGCAGCGGCAGCGCATGCGCGAGCACCGCCTGCTGGCGCCACTGCTGCCAGCTCATGCCGAGCTGGTCGCGAAACAGCCGCGCCACCGTGCGTTCGCTGGCGCCAATAGCGTCGGCGCGCTCGGCGAGGGTGGCGCGGTTGGCGGGATTGCGCAGGAGGGCCTCGCACAACTGGCGCAGGCGCTTGTCGGCGGGCAGCGGCACATCGATGCGGATTTGCGTCGCGCGTTCGAGTTCGTCCACGAGCAGCGGAGCGATCCATCGCTCGCGTTGCGCAGCATGCGGGTCGGCCGGCGGCAGCCCATCAGGAGTGGTGTCGAGGGCCAGCATCAGCGCACGCAGCAACGGGCTGATTTCGAGCACTTCGCATTTCTCCCATACCGGGCCCAGCCAGCTGTGGAGGTACACCGTACGCAGTTCGGCGTCCTCGATCAGCGTGATGCTGTGCGACATGTCGGCCGGTACCCAGAGCGCCCGGGACGGCGGCACGATGTAGCTTCCGTCTTCCGTGCTCAGGCGGATCACGCCGCGGGTCGAGAAAGTCAGTTGCGGCCAGGGATGCCTGTGTAGTTCGACCAGCGTGTCTGCCTTCAGGAAATGTTCCTTGGCGCGCAACGGGCGCAGCGCGTCCGGTGCATAGAGATGGGGCGTGAGCGGGCCGACGCTGACGGAAGGCGCTGTGCCGGGCGGGGGCGGCGTGTCAACGGGCGCCTGGGCCTGGGCGGTTGTAGACGGCATAGTTTCGACAAATGTTGTCTCTGTATCGCCATTCTGCCGCGTCGGGCCGGCTTAGGATCGGTGCCCAACCCAGATTCTTGTTGCAAACCATGTCTTCCTCCAACG
>DASXLF010000383.1:0-1664 GCA_036496405.1 Steroidobacteraceae bacterium
GATTGCCCATGAGATCGGCCATCATGTGCAGAACGAGCTCGGCATCCTGCAGAGGGCGCACGCCGAGCGCGCGAAGAGCGACGAGCGGCGGTCCAAGGCGATCTCTGTACGGGTAGAGCTGCAGGCGGACTGCTTCGCCGGGGTCTGGGCCTATCATGCTGACCGGACCAAGCACATCATCGAGCAAGGCGACGTCGAGGCGGCGCTGAACGCCGCGAGCGCCGTGGGAGACGATCGCCTGCAGCGCCAGGCACATGGCGCAGTGGTGCCGGACGCATTCACCCACGGTAGCTCCGCTCAGAGGGTGCGTTGGTTCAAACGCGGTTTGGAGAGCGGCAGCCTCAAGCAATGCGACACCTTTTCAGCCGAGTCGCTCTAGGGTAGCCGGACACAAAAACCTGACGCGCTGCTCTGCCGGGAGCCGCCATGACCATTTCCGCGGCCGCTGTTTCCACACCTGCTGCGGCTGAACACCCAGCCAGAGCGATGTTGCTCGTCGGCGCTCTCGGTGTGGTGTTCGGCGATATCGGCACCAGCCCGATCTATGCCTTTCGCGAGTCGCTCAGAGCGGCCGGCAGCGTAGAGGCGCAGGCCACGGTTCTCGGCATTCTCTCGCTGGTGTTCTGGGCTGTGGTGCTGGTGGTGGCTCTCAAATATGTCGTGTTTGTCATGCGCGCCGATAATCACGGCGAGGGCGGCACGATGGCGCTAATCTCGCTCGCTTTGCCGGCAGCCGGGAGCCTGCGCACGGTGCTTCTGGTAATCGGGCTCGGTGGCGCGTCGCTGTTTTTTGGCGACGCGATGATCACGCCGGCGATCTCGGTCCTGAGCGCGATCGAGGGGCTGCAGATCGCGACGCCGATATTCCGGCCGTATGTCGTGCCTGTGGCGGGGCTGGTCCTCGTAGTCCTGTTTGCGATCCAGAAGCGGGGCAGCGGCCGCGTCGGCCGATTGTTCGGGCCGGTTATGGCGGCGTGGTTTGTGGTGCTAGGGCTCGCCGGGCTCACGCAGGTCTTCGCTCGGCCCGCGGTTTTGGCTTCACTCGATCCGCGATACGCGCTCGCTTATCTCGGGCACGCAGATAGCTGGGTTGCCTTCACCGTGCTGGGCTCGGTGTTTTTGGCGTTGACTGGCGGCGAAGCATTGTATGCCGATATGGGGCATTTTGGCCGCCGCGCGATCCGCGTCGACTGGTTCGCCTTGGTGATGCCGGCTCTGGTGCTGAACTATCTTGGCCAAGGCGCCTTGGTGCTCTCTACGCCCAACGCGGCCGCCAACCCGTTCTTTTTCCTGTTCCCGGGATGGTTGCTGATCCCGCTCGTCGGGCTCACCACGGTGGCTACGGTGATTGCGAGCCAAGCCGTGATTTCTGGCGCCTTCACCCTTGTGCAGCAGGCAATTCAGCTCGGCGCGGTACCGCGCCTTGAGGTGCGGCAGACCTCGGAAGAATCTGCCGGACAGGTCTACGTGCCACAGATCAATTGGCTGCTCGTCGCGGCGGTGCTCGGCTTGGTGTTCGGGTTCCGCAGCTCGGATGCGCTCGCCAACGCCTATGGCATAGCAGTCGCCGGCGACATGCTGGTCACCTCTGTGCTCGTGGCCACCGTAGCGCGTGGCGTGTGGGGCTGGCCGGTGCGCGTGCTGCTGCCTGTGGCCGGCCTGTT
>DASXLF010000384.1:0-1909 GCA_036496405.1 Steroidobacteraceae bacterium
GTGGCTGGATCCCACACCGTGAGATAAAGCCCCATCGTGTCCCACATGCTCATGTGCTTCGACGCGATCAGCACCGGCGTTTGCGGCACTGCTCCCCGCACTTCGTAGGTCAGGCCGCAAATCCATTGGAGGCCGAAGAACACCGCGCGCGACCACAGGCGCGACATGTGAACCATCGCGTGGCGCGGCATCACGAGCGCCGCCAGCGCCGCGATGTAGATGACCACCGTGACCAGCACGAACCACACGAAAAAAATGGTGGAGCGGACAACAGCCATCACGCGTCAGGCGGTGCGGTGCTCAGGCTTGGCGGAAATGAAGCGGTCGATCACAAGGCTCGCGAGATATTTCGCGTACTCCGCCTGCAGCAGCCGCACGGCATGTGGATTGCGCCACCAGCGCGAGAAATCGATTCCCTCCGGCTCCACGGCATAGGGGATGATCGTGACCTCCGGCATGCTTTCGGCAAACTCCTGACGGCTGCGCGGCATGTGGTAGTTGGCGGTCACGAGGATCAGGCTTTTGAAACCGTGCGCTCTCATCCAGGCGGCGGCCTCAGCTGCGTTTTCGCGGGTGTCTTCCGCGGCAAAATCGAGATCGGCGCAGCAGTCGAATTTCGCCCCGCCGTGCGCGATGTCCTTGATCTCAGGCTTGGTGATGGTGGGATGCACGCCGGTAATCAGCAGGCGCTTGGCTTGCCCCTTTTCGAGCAAATGCACGGCGGTATCGAGACGGGAATCGCCCCCGGTGAGCGTCACGATGGCGTCGGCGCGCGGAAGGGTTTTGGGCCGGTGCGGCAGCAGCATCGCAAAGGCGAGAAACCCCAGGCCGTAAATCAGAATCGCGCCGAGCACGATCCTGGCCACAAAGGCGAGCGATTTCCTCACCGTTTCCAAATTGCTCCTCCGCTTCGCGAGTCTAGGACAATGCGGTTGGCCGGGTAAATGTCAGTAGATGCGCGACAATGCAGCCATTACCGAAAGCCGGGCCGTCACCAGCGCAATCCAGCTCGCCGCCACCGGCACGGCAAGCAGCCACACGATCTCAGAGAGATGCAGCGTCAGCGGTGGGAGGAAGGGCACGGCCTCGATGCCGGCGAATTCAAGGCCGCCGCCTGCAATGTACAAGGCAGCTGCGAGCGCGGCGCCGATCGCACCGGCAATCAATGCGGCCACGAAATAGTGCCACTCGAAGGCGCGGGCGATGAAGGCGCGATTTGCCCCCATCTGGTGCAGCAGTTCGACAATTTCGCGATGCGTCTCCAGCCCTGCGCGGGTGGCGAAGGAAACCGTCGCAGCCGTGGCAAAGGCGATCAGCGCCAGCACGCCATAAGCCGACCACAGTATGCCGTGCGCAAGAGCGCGCAGGCGCGCGAGCCAGCGGGTGTGATCGTCGAGCACGGAATCCGGCGCGGCCGCCTTGAGCTTACGCCGGAGCTCTTCGATCTCGATGGATGTGCCCGGCGTTATCGTTGCCTCGATGAGGCGAGGCAGTGGCAATTCCGCGACCAGGGCGTCGTCGCCGAGCCACGGCCGGACCAGCGCCAATGTGTCCTGTTCGGAGAGAGGCGCGGCATGCGCGATTCCGGATGTGCTTCGCAGCACGGAAAGCGCAGCAGCGATCTGCGCATCCAGAGCCGCGTGTGCATTCTCCGTAGGCGGAAGGATCTGCACCGTGATGCGGCCGGCGAGCCCGGTGCGCCAGCTCACGGCTGCGCGCTCCGCGATCAGCGCCGCGCCAAGCGCGAGCGCGGCGAGAAACGCCATCACGGCGATCACCACATCGAGCGAGGCCGCGCTGCGGTCGCGCGGCATGATGCGCGCGCTCATGACACCGGTTTCCCCACATCGACCAGCCGCCCCTCGACCAAGCGCAGCTCCTGCGCCCGGCCGCTTTCGATGAGCGTGCG
>DASXLF010000385.1:0-28454 GCA_036496405.1 Steroidobacteraceae bacterium
CCAGCGCGGCCATAGGGGGTCAACCAGGCTAGCTCCGATCCTCAATTTCGCTGCTCAGGAGGATGGCAGATCCGGCTCGCGGCGTATGTGACCCGGTGGGCACTATGCGTTTCCAGCGACCTGTCTTATTCCCACTCGATGGTCGCGGGCGGCTTGCCGGAGATGTCATACACCACGCGTGAGATGCCGGGCACCTCATTGACGATGCGGCGCGAGACCTGATCGAGGAATTCATAGGGCAGATGGGCCCAGTGCGCGGTCATGAAATCGATGGTCTCCACCGCACGCAGCGCGATCACGTAATCGTAGCGGCGCGCATCGCCCATGACACCCACCGAGCGCACCGGCAGAAACACCGCGAATGCCTGACTGGTGCGCTCATACAGGTCGTGGCGCCGCAGTTCCTCGATGAATATGTGATCGGCACGCCGCAGCAGGTCCGCATATTCGGATTTCACTTCCCCGAGTATGCGCACGCCCAGTCCCGGCCCTGGAAACGGATGGCGATAGACCAGATCGTGCGATAGGCCCAGTTCGACGCCGATACGCCGCACCTCGTCTTTGAATAATTCGCGCAACGGCTCGATCAACTGGAATTTGAGATCTGCCGGCAGGCCACCGACGTTGTGATGCGACTTGATCACGTGCGCCTTACCGCCGCGCACCGTAGCTGACTCGATCACATCGGGATAGATGGTGCCCTGCGCCAGAAATTTGATGCCGTGCAGGTTGCGCGCCTGCTCCTCGAACACGTCGATGAACTGCTTGCCGATGATCTTGCGCTTTGCTTCCGGATCGCTCTGTCCGCGCAGTGCCTCCAGAAACCGCGCCTGCGCCTGCACCCGCACCACCCGCACGTTCAAGCGTTGAGCGAATGTCTCCATGACCTGATCGCCCTCGTGCAGGCGCAGCAGACCGTGATCGACGAACACGCACGTCAACTGCTCGCCTATCGCACGCTGCAGCAGTGCCGCCACCACCGACGAATCCACTCCGCCCGAGAGCCCGAGCAATACACCCTGGTTTCCGACCTGCGCACGCACCCGCGCAATGAGATCGTCGATGATATTGCCGGCGGTCCAGCGCGCCTCGCAGCCGCAGATCTCGCGCACGAATCGCTCCAGGATCGCCGCACCCTGGCGCGTGTGCGTGACTTCAGGGTGGAACTGCACGCCGTAGTAACGGCGATTCTCATCGGCCATGGCCGCGTACGGCGCGTCATCGGTGCTGGCCAGGGCGCAGAAGCCCGATGGCAGCGCTTCCACGCGATCGCCATGGCTCATCCACACGTCCAGCACTGGACGGCCGTCGCGTTCGCGGTCGACGATGCCATCGAGCAGCCGGGAAGGTGCATCCACGTACACCTGTGCGTAACCGAACTCGCCGCCGTGGCCGCCGGAGACGCGCCCGCCCAGCTGCTGCGCCATGGTCTGCATGCCGTAGCAAATGCCGAGCAATGGGGTCTCGAGCGTGTAGATGACTTCCGGAGCCTTGGGTGGCGCTGCGGCAATCACCGACTCCGGGCCGCCCGACAGGATGATGCCGCGCGCACCGAAGGCCCGCACCTGTGCATCGCTGATGTCCCAGGGCTGAATTTCGCAGTACACGCCGAGTTCCCGCACCCTGCGGGCAATGAGCTGCGTGTACTGCGCGCCAAAATCCAGGATCAGAATCCGGTGCTCATGGATATCGGGCCCGGGTGCCGCGCCCTCGCTGTCCGCGACCACCAGCCGTTCAAGAGACCCGGTAATTCGGCGCCTCCTTGGTGATGGTGACATCGTGCACGTGGCTCTCGCGCACACCGGCCGTGGTGATACGTACGAATAACGGTCGCGTGCGCATCTCCTCGATGCTGTTGCTGCCGGTGTAGCCCATGGCGGCCCGCAAGCCGCCGGCGAGCTGGTACAGAATGGTCACCAGACTGCCCTTGTATGGCACGCGGCCCTCGATGCCTTCGGGTACCAGCTTCTCCAGCTCGGTGGACGTATCCTGAAAATAACGGTCGGCGGAGCCGTGGCGATCCGACATCGCTCCCAGCGAGCCCATGCCACGGTAGGCTTTGTACGATGCGCCCTGATAAAGCTCGACGTCGCCCGGGGACTCCTCGGTGCCGGCGAACATGCCGCCGATCATGACCGCATGCGCACCGGCGGCGATCGCCTTGGCGAGATCGCCCGAATAACGGATGCCGCCGTCGGCGATCAAAGGGACCCCGGTGCCCGCCAGCGCGGCGGCGACGTTGGAGACCGCGGTAATCTGCGGCACGCCCACGCCGGCCACCACGCGCGTGGTGCAGATCGAGCCCGGACCGATACCCACCTTGACCGCATCGGCGCCGGCGGCCACCAAGTCGAGCGCACCCTCACGCGTGACGATATTGCCGGCGATCAGTTCCAGATCGCCGTAGCGCGACTTCAGCCGCGCGATCATGTCGAGCACACCGCGGGAATGGCCGTGCGAGGTATCGACCACGATCACATCGACGCCCGCCTCGCGCAGCGCCGCGACCCGCTCCAGCGTGTCGGGAGTGGTGCCCACGGCCGCGCCCACGCGCAAACGCCCGCCCTGATCCTTGCTGGCGCGCGGAAACTCGGTGGCCTTCTGAAAATCCTTGACCGTGATCATGCCCTTGAGCTCGTCATCGCCATTGACGACCAGGACCTTTTCAATGCGGTGCTTGTGCAGCAGTCGCTGCACTTCTTCCTTCGGCGCATTTTCCCGGACCGTGATCAGGCGCGCCTTGGGAGTCATGACCGAGCTGACCGGAGCATCGAGCGCGCGCTCGAATCGCAGGTCACGATGCGTGACTATGCCGACCACCTTGCTGCCGCTGACCACCGGCACGCCCGAGATGCCGCGCGCGCGCGTGAGCTCGATCACCTGGCGGATCGTGGTCTCCGGCGGAACCGTGATCGGATCGACGATGACGCCACTCTCGAATTTCTTCACGCGCGCGACTTCGCGCGCCTGGGACTCGATCGGCATGTTCTTGTGCACGATGCCGATGCCACCTTCCTGCGCCATCGTGATCGCCAGGCGCGCCTCGGTCACGGTATCCATGGCAGAGGACAGCACCGGCAGGCCGAGCCGTATGTTGCGCGTCAGTGTGGTGGAGAGGTCGACTTCGCGGGGCAATACGTCGGAGCGCGCTGGAACGAGCAGGACGTCGTCGAAGGTCAGCGCCTCTTCGAGAATTCGCATTGCGCCTCTGGGGCTACGAGAAGAAGCGCACCATTGTACGGCGTTGCGTGGGTTTACGGTAGACTTTGGCGCCACGCCCGAGAGCTCAGCATTCGATGAAGACGCGTCTTGCCGCCGACCGCGCCAACACCGGCGCCCTGCCCGGCTCCAGCGCCCAGCCGCCGGCGCGCGCCGTCTATTCGGTCTCGCGCCTGAACCGCGAAGTGCGCACCATGCTCGAATCGGGCCTGGGCGCAATCTGGGTGCAGGGCGAAATCTCGAACCTGGCGCGGCCGTCGTCTGGTCATTGGTACTTCTCGCTCAAGGATCGCGACGCACAGCTGCGTTGTGCCATGTTTCGCCAGCGTAACGCGCTGTCGCGCTTTGCGCCCCGGGAGGGCCAGCTGGTGCTGGCCTATGGACGCGTGAGCCTGTACGAGCCGCGCGGCGACTATCAGCTGCTAGTGGAGCTGATCGAGGATGCGGGAGCCGGCGCATTGCAACGCGCCTTCGACGAGCTCAAGGCTCGCCTGGCCGCCGAAGGCCTGTTCGCCGCCGAGCGCAAACGTGCGCTGCCGATCGCGCCGCGACGCATCGGCATCATCACCTCGCCCACCGGCGCGGCCATACGCGACATCCTGCACATTCTGTCGCGACGCTTTCCGGCGGCGGCCGTGCTCATTTATCCGGCGCCGGTTCAGGGCGCGGCGACGGCGACCGCGCTGATCGCGGCGCTGGAGCTGGCGGGGGCGCGCGCGGAATGCGATGTCCTGATCCTGTCGCGCGGCGGCGGATCGCTCGAGGATCTCTGGGCGTTTAACGACGAGCGCCTGGCGCGCGCCATCCTGCGCTGCCCCATTCCGCTGGTCACCGGCATTGGTCACGAGGTCGATTTCACGATCGCCGATTTCGTGGCCGACATGCGCGCGCCCACGCCTTCGGCGGCCGCACAGTCAGTGGTGCCGGATGCCGGCGCGTGGCTGCACCGTCTGGCGCAGCTGGCGGCGCGTTTTGCCGCCGCGGCCCGTCGCACCCTGCGCAGCGAGCAGGCATCCCTGGATGCGCTAGCGCGGCGATTGCAGCAGGCGCATCCCGGCACACGCCTGCTGCAGCAAAGCCAGCGCCTTGATCAGCTCGAGGCGCGCCTACGACTGGCATTGCGCGCGCGCCTGGCGGCCGCTGCTGGCCGGCTTGAAAGTGCCGCCCGGGCATTGCAGGCGGTTAGTCCGCTGGCGACGCTGGCGCGGGGCTTTGCCGTGATCACGCGCAGCGCCGACGGCTCACTGGTGACCGCGGCCGAACAACTTGCGGTCGGAGAGAGTTTCGATGCGCGCCTGGCCGACGGCAGCGTGCACGCGGCCGTGCTCGAGCGGCGATCATGAGGCGCAGCGCCGTGCTTGCTCTCGCGTTGCTGCTGTTCGCGTCGCTACCGGCGCGCGGCGCTACGGCGCTGCCGCAGGCCAGTCTGGTGCCCGGCGGGGTCGCCGTGCTAAGCATTCCGGACGATGGCGATGCCACCGGCGCTGCGCCTGCCGTTACCTACGACGGCAAGCGCGTCATGGTGCTCAGGGCGGGCGATCACTGGATCGCGGTAGTGGGTATTCCGCTGAGTGCGCAACCCGGCGCCGCCACGATTGCCATCCGGCATGGCCCCACGGGCGCGGCCAGCAGCGTCGGCTTTGAAATAGCGCCCAAGCAATACGAGGAACAACGGCTCACCGTGCCGAGCGCCAAGGTCGATCTGTCCAAGCGCGATCTGGACCGCTACACGCGCGAGGCCGTGCGACTGCATGCGGCGCTGGCGACCTTTGCCGATCAACCCCCGGCGACTCTGCAGTTGCTGCCGCCCGTGGACGGCGTGCGCACCAGTTCCTTCGGCCGGCGCCGCGTGTTCAACAACGAGGCACGCGCGCCGCACTCGGGCATGGACATTGCCGCGGCCACCGGCACACCGATTAAGGCTGCTGCCGGCGGCAAGGTTATCGACACCGGCAATTATTTCTTCAATGGCAATACCGTGCTGATCGATCACGGCGAAGGGCTCATCACCATGTACTGCCATCTGTCGGCCATCGATGTGCAGATCGGCCAGATGGTGCGCACCGGTGCCATCATCGGCAAGGTTGGGGCAACCGGGCGCGTGACCGGCCCGCATCTGCACTTCGGAGTCGTGCTCAACCGCGATTTCGTCGACCCGGCATTGTTCCTGCCCGCTTCGGCCGCGGGCTCTTCCGCGCCCTGAGGCGATTGTAGGGGTTGGCATCGGTGCGGAACTCGATCGCCACCGGCGTCGCAAACAGATCGAACGCCTCACGGTACACATTGGCGAGATAGCGGCGATACGCTTCCGGCACCGAGGTGGTCTGGTTGCCGTGGATCACGATGCGCGGCGGATTACGTCCTCCCTGGTGGGCATAGCGCAGCTTGATGCGCCGCCCGCGCACCAACGGTGGCTGGTGCGCCTCCAGCGCCCGCTCCAGCGTGCGCGTGAGCGCCGGGGTCGGCATGGCGCGCATGGCGGCGTCGTAGCCGCGAATGGCATCGCGCGCCAGCTCACCGACACCGGTGCCGTGGCGAGCCGAGATGAAATGCAGCGGTGCGAACGGCACGAAATCCAGTTTCAACGACAGCTGGCGGCGAATCTCCTCGCGTTGTTCGCTTGGGATGCCGTCCCACTTGTTGATGGCAATCAGCAGCACGCGCCCACGCTCGAGCGCCTGTCCGAGCACGCTGGCATCCTGCTCGCCAACCGTGTCGTGCGCGTCGAGCATCATGATCACCACGTGTGCCTCGGCGATGGCCTGCAGGGTCTTGGCGACACTGGCGCGCTCGACCGCATCCTCGACCCGGGCGCGGCGGCGCACGCCGGCGGTATCGATGAGCAGGAACTCGCGGCCATCGCGCTCGAACGGCACCAGTATGCTGTCGCGCGTGGTGCCCGGCAGCTCGCTGGCGATCACGCGCTCTTCGCCGATCAGGCGGTTGACCAGCGTCGACTTGCCGACGTTGGGCCGGCCAATGACCGCCACTCGAATCGCGCCCGGCTCCTCCGGCTCCGGCGTCTGCGGCTCCAACCCCACCAATGCCTCATCGATGAGTTCCAGCAGGCCCTGGCCATGACCGGCGGCAATGGCCAGCGGCGCACCCAGTCCCAGAGTATGAAAGTCGGCCGCGATCAGGTCCGACTCCAGGCCTTCGGCCTTATTGAGCGCCAGCACCACGTGTTTGCCGGTGCGGCGCAGCTCGCGCGCGATGAATTGATCCTGCGCGGTGAGCCCGGCGCGGGCGTCGGCCACGAGGATGATGCGATCCGCTTCAGCCACCGCCTTTTCGGTCTGAATGCGCATCTGCGCGTCCAGACCTTTGGGGTGTTCGATCAGTCCACCGGTGTCGATCAGAACGCACGGGGTGCTGCCTATGCGCGAGTAGCCATACTGGCGATCGCGCGTGACACCGGGGACATCGGCCACGATCGCGGCGTGAGTGCGCGTCAGCGCGTTGAATAGCGTCGACTTGCCGACATTAGGCCGGCCGACAATGGCGACGATCGGAAGCATCGGCGATCAGACCGCGCTCAACTGCCGCTCTTGGGTTCGAATTCGGGCGCGCGCAACGCGGCCAGCTGACCGTCATCGGTGAACACCAGCAGCAGATCGCCGGCGACCACCATGGGGGTGCTGATACGGTGCTTGCCCACCGAGTGGCGGGCCAACTCCACACCGTTGGCGGCATCGAACCAATGCACGATGCCGCTGAGATCCGCGACCACGACGCGGCCGCGATACACCACCGGCGCCGACAACTGGCGGCGCTCGAGGGTCTTCAGCCGCCACTGCTCAGCGCCGGTGCGACGATCCAGCCGCACGACATCGCCCTCGGCGGTGGCGACATACACTGCATCGCCATCTACTGCCAGCCCGCGATAGCTCGATAGATCGCGTGCCCACACGATCTGCCCGCTCTCGCGCGTCAGGCGCGCAACCCGGCCTTGATAGGCGACGGCGAATAAATCATCGCCATCGGCCACCACCGTGGCATCGATATCGATCAGACGCTGCAACTCGCTGCTGCCATGCGACTGGCCCACCGCGGCATCCCAAGCGGTGGTGCCATTGCTCATGGTGACGGCCACCACGCGCCCATTATCGAAGCCGCACACCGCCATATCGCCCGCGAGCGTCGGCCGGCTGGTACCGCGCAGGGACAGCCTAGGTACTTGCTGATCCACGACCCAGTTCTCGCTGCCGTCCTGCGCCGACAGGCCATGCAGCTTGCCATCGACGCCGCGCACCACCACCAGACCGGCGCCGATTGCGGCCGGCGAAAGAATCTCGGCGTTGATGCGTACGCGCCAGCGTGGAGCACCATCCTTTTCCGACCACGCGATCACATCGCCCTTGGAGCTGCCCAGCACCAGCAGGCCATCCCCGGCCGCAGGTCCGGCCGATAATGGCGCGCGCACTTTGTGCCGCCACAATGCCTTGCCGGTAGCGAGTTGATAGGCCACCACCTCGCCCTTGTAACTGGCGGCGAACACCGACTGGCCGTCTACGGCGACGCCCAGTCCGAGGCGCAGGACCGGCCGCTCGCCGCCCACCTTGTCGCTCCACACGGTCTTGATGTCGATGCGATTGACCAATGGCACCAGCACGGCCGGTTTGTCGGCCTTCTTGGTGCAGGCGGCCAGCAACGCCGTGACACACAGCGCCAGGCACAGGTTTCGCGTACTTATATTCACGAGCGAGCCAGCTCGTCGATCTTCAGATCCAGCAGTTGCGGATCGACCGTGTCGCCGCCGGTGGCGCGCGCGGAGCGATATTGCTTGAGTGCCCCGGCGCGATCGCCCTTGGCCAGCAATGCATCGCCGCGCAACTCCGCGTAGCGCGCGGCGAAGGCGCCGGCATCGACCGCATTGACGGTCTTGATGGCCTCATCCGGTTTGCCCTGGGCGAGCTGCACTCGCGCCAGCCGCAGCCGCGCAATCAGTCCCAGCCCGTGGTCGGCGGTAGTCTGCAGCACGTGCGTCAGTCGCGCCGCGGCCTGATCGTACTGCTGCTTTTCGGCCTGCACGCGCGCGGCCGCCAGATCCGCCTGGTCGCCATACGCCGTGCCGCTGAAATGCTCGACCAGATCGTCCGCGATCTTCATGCCGCCGCTGAGATCGTCGCGGCTGAAGGCCTCGAGTGCCTGGTTGTAACGCGCGGCGGCCGCCTGCGCGTGGCGCTCGCTGCGCGCCTGCCAGTAGTGCCAGCCGCTGAAGCCGGCCACCACCAGTGCCACGGCAGCCACTATCCACGGGCCCTGCTCGCGCAGCCCGGCAAGCAGCCGCTCCCACTGCTCCTTTTCACTCAAATACTCTTCCACGAAATCCCACTCCTCAGTTCGAAAGCAGCGACGCGATACGTTCGGGAAGCTGCTCCAATGGACAGTCAATCTGACCGCCCTCGTGGCGCAAAGGTTTCACCGCGGCCACTCCGCGTGCGAGTTCTTCATCCCCAAGGATCAGGGCCAGTTGCGCCCCACTGCGGTCGGCCCGGCGAAATTGCGTCTTGAAGTTCCCGCCGCCCAGATTGAGCAGTACCCCGCGGCCGGGCAAGGCATCGCGCAACTGCTCGGCAAGAGTCAGGGCCGCCAGTTCGGCGCGCTCGCCGCTCGCCACCAGGTACACATCCGCCGCCCTGGCTCCCGGAGCGCTGCCGGCCTGCAGCAGTAGCGCCACGACCCGCTCCACCCCCAACGCGAACCCGATCGCCGGCGTCGATTCGCCGCCGAGCTGCGCAATCAGGCCATCGTATCGACCCCCCGAGCACACCGCGTCCTGCGCGCCGAGCGCATCCGTGACCCACTCAAAAACCGTGCGCGAATAGTAATCCAGTCCGCGCACCAGCCGCGGATTGACTTCATAGGCGATGCCCATGGCTTCGAGCGAGCCTCGCAGCGCGGCGAAGTGCTGCCGCGATTCCTCATCCAGGTGCTCGCTCAGCAGCGGCGCGGCTTCGATCAGTGAGCGCATCTCGGGATTTTTGCTATCCAGGATGCGCAGCGGATTGCCCAGCAGCCGTCGCCGGCTGTCATCATCAAGCCGGCCCTCGTGCGCACGCAGGTACTCGAGCAGGTGCTCGCGATACACCTGGCGCGAGGCCGGCGTGCCGAGTGAGTTGATCGTCAGGCGAACGCTACGGAGCTTCAATTCGCGCCACAACCGCGCGCTCAGTCCTATCAACTCAGCATCGACGTCCGGACCGGGAAACCCCAAGGCTTCCACATCCAGCTGGTAGAACTGGCGGTAACGGCCCTTCTGCGGGCGTTCGTGCCGGAACATGGCACCGCTGCACCAAAGCTTGTGCCGCTGACCACGCAGCATGCCGTTGGAGATCGCGGCGCGCACGATGCCGGCGGTCGCCTCCGGCCGTAGCGTCAGGTTGTCGCCGCCCAGGTCCTGGAAGGTATACATCTCCTTCTCGACGATGTCGGTGAACTCGCCGATCGAGCGTTTGAACAGTTCGGTATGCTCGATTATCGGTACCCGGATCTCCTCGTAGCCATAAGCCTCGAACACCCCGCGCGCGATGCGTTCCAGATGCTGCCAGGCGCCGATGTCCTGCGGCAAAACATCGTTCATGCCGCGAACCGGCTGAATCGGATTGGTCAAGAACTCTCCTCAGTGTCGCTGCGGGTGCGAGCGCGCCGGCGACGGGGCCGCGGCAGAAGCGGCGGGGGCCGCGGTGCCATCGAACAGGCGGCCGCTGGGGACGGACGAAGAATTTGTCGTACTGCCGGTCGCGGTGTCACCGCGCGCGAGCGGATTGCCGGCCGGGGGCCAGCTGTCCTTTCCTAATTGGAGGCCCAAACCGGCATCGGCTCGGGGCTGTGGCGCGGGTGATTCACTGGCCGCACTGGATGTAGCTGCGGGTGCGGCGACGGTTGTGCCTGCGCCTGATCGCGTGTGCGGGACGTGCATGGCCCACCAGACCAGGGCGCCCAGCACCAGTATTACGGCGCCGACCGCGACCGTACCGGGCCGCAGCGCCCGGGTAACGGGCGCGGCATGGCGCAGCGGCGGGGAGGTTCGCGTCAGATCCGGCTGCAGTCGCGCCGAATTGGTCTGTGTGTAGGCGGCCTCCAACTCATCCGCGGGCAGGCCCAGCAACTCCGCGTAGCGGCGCAGATGACCGCGCGCATACACCACGGCGCCGAGGACTTCGAATTGTCCGGCCTCTAAAGCCTTAACGGCGGCCAGGTCCAGATGCAGCCGGTCCGCGGTCTGAACCAGGCTCCAGCCGGCCTGTTCGCGGGCAGCCGTGAGCCTCGCGCCGGGGCTCATCATCGGACTTTCCGTGTCCTGCTCGCTCATCGTCAGCCCGGGTTAGCCTGTCCCGCCGCGAGCGAGCGCGACTGCTCGGATCCGGGAAACTCCTTCGCCAGGCGTTGCGCGTAGCGCACCGCCGATGGCGCATCGTTCTGCGCCTGTGCAATACGCCAGCCCAGCAACAGCAGATCGGGAGTAGCCGGATTGTTGCTCAGAAAAAAATCGAGCCGCAGGCGCGCCGCGGCATATTTCTGCTGCGCTAAATCCAGATCCGAGGCCTCGTAGACCGCCGCCGGATAACCGGGATTGGCGCGCTGCGCACGCACCAGCATCTGCGCTGCATCGCTCTCGTGATGGGCCTGCCTCAGGCATACGCCGGCATTGGTATAGGCCACCCAGGGCGAGCGGTACAGCGGATTAGCGGCCGCCAGTTCGAAATTGTGCACCCCCTCGGCGGCGCGGTCGTGGCTGCACAGGTATACGGCATAGCTGTTGAGCAGGTCCGGATCCTGCGGCTTGAGCGACAGGGCGGTGCGATATTCCTTGTCTGCTTCCTTATCCTTGCCCAGCCGCTCGTCGAGCAGACCCAGCGTGGCATGGATGTCGGGATTGTGCGGATCCTCGATCTCGGCGCGCTCCAGCTTGGTCTTGGCCAGCGCCAGATTCCCCTGCTGCAAATAGCCGACGCCCAACTGCAGATTCACCGCCGCCGCTTTGTCGCGTTGGCTTTCGCTGTAATGGGGCACATCGTGGGTGCTCTGACAGGCCGTCAGCACCAGCGCCGCCACCACGGCCATGACCGACAGCAATAAATGCCGCTGCGCACTCATGCGCGCATCTCCGCACGGCCGCGCGCCTGCGCTGCCGCCACGCGCTCGCCCAATCGCACCACGGTGCGATCGATTACGCGGCCCACCAGCTGACCGCAAGCGGCATCGATATCCTGGCCGCGCGGTCGTCGCACAGTGGCGATCAGCCCGGCCTGGATCAGCTCGTCACGGAAACGCAGTACCGCAACGTCGCTAGAACGCCGGTACGGCGTACCCGGAAATGGATTAAATGGAATCAGATTGACCTTGGCCGGATGGCCGACTAACAGCCGCGCCAATGCCCGGGCCTGGGACGGTGAATCGTTCACGCCATCGAGCATCACGTATTCGAAGGTCACGCTGCGGCCATTGCGCTCATCAATGTAATGCCAACAGGCCTCAAGCAATTGCGCGATCGGATGCACGCGATTGATCGGCACCAGCTGGCTGCGCAGCGCATCGTCCGGCGCATGCAGCGACACCGCCAGCGCCACGTTGGTCTCCTGCGCCAGTTTATAGATCTGCGGCACCAGACCGGAGGTCGACAGCGTCACACGCCGGCGCGAGAGATCGAAGCCGAAATCGTCGAGGAAGATGTGCAGTGCCGGGATGACATTGCGGAAGTTCGCCAGTGGCTCACCCATGCCCATGAGCACGACATTGGTGATAATCCGCTCGCCTGCCGGCTGGAAGCCCAGCTCGCGGTTCGCCAGCCACACCTGGCCGACGATCTCGGCGGTGCTCAGGTTGCGGTTGAAGCCCTGCTGCGCGGTGGAGCAGAACGAGCAGTCGAGTGCGCAGCCGACCTGCGAGGAGATACACAGGGTGCCGCGATCGGTCTCCGGGATGTAGACCATCTCGAACGCCTGGCTGGCATCCGCCCGCAGCAGCCACTTGCAGGTGCCATCGCTGGCGCGCTGCACGCTCATGATCTCGGGCAGGCCGATGTGCGCGGCGGCAGCCAGCTGCGCGCGGAAATCCTTGGCCAGATCGCTCATATCCTCGAAGCGATCGCAGCCACGCTTGTAGATCCAGTTCATCAGCTGGCGGGCGCGAAACGGCTTGCATCCCAGCCCGGCGCACCACTCCTCGAGCTGTGCGCGCGGCATACCGAGCAGGTTGACTGTGGCGGCCTGGTTCATGCGCGCGGACAGATCTCCGTGGTGCTGAAGAAGAAGCCAATTTCCTGCGCCGCGCTGTCGGCCGCATCCGAGCCATGAACCACGTTGGCCTGCACGCTCTGCGCCAGGTCCGCACGAATCGTGCCGGCGGCGGCCTTCTTGGGATCGGTGGCGCCCATGATCTCGCGATGGCGCGCCACCGCATTTTCCCCCTCGAGCACCTGCGCGATCACCGGTCCGGAGGTCATGTAGTCCACCAGTTCCCGGTAGAACGGCCGTTCCCTGTGCACCGCGTAGAAACGCTCCGCCTGCTCCTTGGAAAGCCTGAGCATGCGGGCGGCGATGATCTGCAAGCCCTGGAGTTCGAAGCGGCGATAGACCTCGCCTATCAGATTGCGGGCGACGCCGTCGGGCTTGACGATTGACAGGGTGCGCTCGAGCGCCATGATGACCTCCGTGCCGAAAAATGGCCGGCAGTATAGGCGCTGCGAGGATCGCCGGGCAAACGATTCAAACGCGGAAGTGCCCGACTTTTAAGGCTTTTCAGACCGTGAAACTCTCGCCGCAGCCGCACTCTCCGCGCACATTCGGGTTCTCGAAGCGGAAACTCTCATTGAGCCCCTGACGCACGAAATCGATGCGCGTGCCGTCGATCGCCGGCAGGCTCGCGCCATCCACGAACAGCTTGATGCCGCAGGATTCGAATACCAGGTCGTCCGCATGAGCTTCATCGGCGTAATCAACGACGTAGCTGTAGCCGGAGCAACCCGTGGTCTTGATGCCGACGCGCAGGCCCAATCCCCGGCCGCGGCTGGCCAGCCGGGTACGTACGCGTTCAGCGGCGGATTCGCTCAAGGAAATTGCCATAACGGGATTCTCCAGATGCCTCATTTTACTACGCTTTTGTCACAGTTGCGTCAGCGCGGCCTGCAGTGCGTCTTCGATCACCAGCAGGCGGCCGAGTTTAACCGCCGGCACCCCCAGGTGGTCGGCCCATTCAGTGGGCGCGCCCACGGCCAGGGCATCGATTCGGCGCCCCTCCAGTGACCGCGCCAGCCATTCGCAGGTCGCCAGGGTATGAGGACAGCCGTAGGCACGATAGCGCACCTCCAGCAGCCGCTGCTCGGCGATACGCAGCGTAAAGCGCACGCGCGTGCCCAGCTCTTCCCGGCCGGCTTCCCCGCCGTGGATGCCCGAAATGGCGTCCGGGCTGGGCTCGCCGGCATGATCGAGCGCGGTAAAGAGTTCGCGGATCCGGGGCGGCAGTTCGCTCACGGCGCCACCGCGCGCAGCCGTCCGACTTCGCGCCGCACCGCGGCGAGCGCGAGCTCGACATCCTCGGCGCGACTGAAGCGCCCCAGGCTGAAGCGCAGCGAGCTCTGGGCCAGCTCCGTGTCGCGCCCCAGAGCCCGTAATACATAAGACGGCTCGTCACTGTCGGAATTGCAGGCGGAGCCGGTCGACAGCGCCAGCTCCTGCAGCCCGAGCAGCAGACTCTCGCCTTCCACGCCGGGAAATGACACGTTGAGAATCCCGTGCACGCGTTGCGTCGCGTGGCCATTGAGCAGCGCACCCTCGATCGCCCGCAACCCCTCCCACAGCCGCGCGCGCAGAGCGTCGATGCGCTGCCCGTCGGCAGCGCCCTGGGCGGCGCACAGCTCGCAAGCGGCGCCGAATCCCACGATCTGATGCACCGCCAGCGTACCCGAGCGCAGGCCACGCTCGTGGCCGCCGCCGTAGATCAGCGGCTGCAGCTGCGCGCGCCGCTGGGCGCTGACATACAAGGCGCCGATTCCTTTGGGGCCGTAGAGCTTGTGCGCGGTAAAGGACAGCAGATCAACATTGCTGCGCACCACATCGATGGCCACCTTGCCGGCACTCTGTGCGGCATCCACGTGCACAGACACGTTGCGCTCGCGACAGTAGTGGGCGATGGCATCGATGTCCTGCAACACGCCAATCTCATTGTTGGCGTGCATGATCGAGACCAGCACCGTGTCGGCGGTCAGGGCATCGCGTACCTGCAGCGGATCGATGAGCCCATCACGAGCGGGGGTCAGATAAGTGACCCGGAAGCCCTCCTGCTCGAGCCGGCGGCATGGATCCAGCACCGCCTTGTGTTCCGTGCGCGCCGTGATGATGTGCCTGCCACGGCCGGCCGCGGCGCGCGCGGTACCGAAAATGGCCAGGTTGTTCGATTCGGTGGCACCGGAAGTCCAGACCATGTGGGGCGCCGAGGCACCGATCAGCGCCGACACCTGCGCGCGTGCCGTCTCCACGCGCGCGCGCGCCAGGCGCCCGTAGTGGTGCTGGGAGGCCGGATTGCCGAAGATTCCTTCCTGCGTCAGGCATTCCGCCATGGCTTGCGCCACCCGCGGATCCACCGGCGTAGTGGCGGCGTAGTCGAGGTATGCCGGAACTGAGTTCACGCGCGCTCTCCGGCGCGCCGGCGCTGCTGCTGCACCGCTGTGAGAATGCCGCGCAGAATATTGGCCTCGTTGGCATCGAGCTCGCTCCGCTGCAGCAACCGGCGAATGCGGTTCATCAGATGGGTACCGCGCTGCGTGCGATCACGAAAATCGATCTGCTCGAGTACGGTGGCCAGATGCGCGTACAACCGCTCCATCTCCTGCGGCGTGGCCAGCGGCGCTGCGCGCACCGAGCGCACTGACGGCACGATGTCGCGGGCGCGCAGTATCTCGTAGCTGACGATCTGAACGGCCATGGCGAGATTGAGCGCGGCGTAGTGCGGATTGGCCGGAATACGCAGCAACGCATGCGCGCATTTGAGTTCCTCGTTGGTCAGCCCGGTGCGCTCGGCGCCAAATACCACGGCCGCACTTTGCTGCGCCGACTCGCTGACCAGGCGTTGCGCGGCCGCGCGCACGTCCAGTACGCGATGGTTGGAGTCGCGCTCACGCGCGGTGGTGGCCAGCACCAGACCGCAATCGGCAACCGCGCTCGCCAGATCGTCGACCACGCGGGCATTTGCGAGCACATCGTCGGCCCCGGAGGCGCGCGCGGTGGCGTCCGGGTGCGGAAAGTAGCGCGGCCGTACCAGCACCAGTTGCTCGAGGCCCATGTTCTTGAGCGCGCGCGCGGCCGCCCCGATGTTGCCCGGATGCGAGGTTTCAACCAGCACGATGCGAATGGTGTTCGACACGACCTGTTATCCTAATGATATATCCCGTCGCCAGCGTTGAAGTCACGTTCCCATGCATCCCCTGCTGAATATTGCGGTGCGCGCCGCCCGCCGCGCCGGCGAGGTGATTGTCCGCAGCCTGGTGCGGCTCGAGAGCCTCGAAGTCACCTCCAAGGGTCGCAACGATTATGTCAGCGAGATCGATCGTGCCGCCGAGCGCGAGATCATCGAGATCGTTCACAAGCACTATCCCGAGCACGCCATCCTGGCCGAGGAGAGTGGCCGCAGCGGCGAGCACGACACGGTCTGGATCATCGATCCGCTCGACGGCACCACCAATTTCCTACACGGATTTCCGGTGTTCGCGGTCTCGATCGCGGTCCAACAGCGCGGGCGGCTGGAGATCGGGGTGATCTATGATCCCATGCGCCAGGAGGTGTTTACCGCGGCGCGCGGCGCCGGTGCGCACCTGGAGAATCGGCGCATGCGCGTGAGTAAGCAGCGCACGCTCGAGGGTGCGCTGCTGACGACGGGTTTCCCGTATCGCCAGGAAGAGCGCTACGCCGATAACTATTACGCCATGCTGCGCACGCTCGCCGGCCTGACGGCCGGAATCCGCCGCCCCGGCTCAGCCGCATTGGACCTGGCGTACGTGGCCGCTGGCCGGGTCGATGGCTTCTGGGAGCTGGGATTGAAGCCGTGGGACACCGCCGCCGGTACCTTGCTAGTGCAGGAGGCCGGCGGCCGTGTGGGCACGCTGGGCGGCAACGAATATCAGCTGGGAGAGAACATCGTCGCCGGCGCGCCCAAGGTCTATCAGGCCATGATCGAAGCCTTGGACCCGCACGTTCCGGAAGCACTGCGCCACCTGTAGAGGCGCTATGCGGCGCCCACAGTGTAGAGTGCGCTCACGTAAGGCTTCCCCGCGGGGACTTCCATGAGCAACAAGGGACTGTTCGCGACCAAGCCGATCCAGGATTACCAGCGCGAGGCCTCCAGCAAACAGCTGGTACGCGCATTGGGCATTCCGGCGCTGATCGCCTTCGGCATCGGCGGCATCATCGGCACCGGCATCTTCGTGCTCACCGGCTTGGCGGCCGCGCAGCACGCCGGACCCGCGATCGTCATTTCGTTCGTCATCGCCGGCATTGGCTGCATGTTCGCCGGCCTGTGCTATTCCGAATTCGTCGGCATGGTGCCCGTGTGCGGCAGTGCCTACGCTTACAGCTACGCGACCCTGGGTGAATTCATCGCCTGGTTCGTCGGTTGGAACCTGGTGCTCGAGTACATGATGGCCTGCTCGACCGTGGCCGTGGGCTGGAGCCGCTACGCGGTGAACCTGCTGGACTATTTCCATATCAATTTCCTGCCGGCATGGCTGACATCGGCGCCATTCGCCGCCGGTGACACCGGCTTCCAGGTGCATCGCACCAGTGCCCTGATCAATCTGCCGGCGATGATCATCGTCGGACTGGCCACCGCCCTGTGCTACAAGGGCATTCGCGAGTCGGCGTTCGTGAATTCCCTGATCGTCGCCATCAAAGTGTCGATCGTGGTGGCAGTGATCGTGTTCGGCGCCTTCTACGTCAACACCGCCAATTGGGTGCCGTACATCCCGAAGAACACCGGCGTGTACGGCGAATTCGGCTGGAGCGGCATCTTGCAGGCCGCGGCGATCATCTTCTTCGCCTACATCGGCTTCGATGGCGTCTCGACCGTAGCGCAGGAGGCGAAGAATCCCGCGCGCAGCGTGCCCATCGGCATGCTTGGCAGTCTCGCCATCTGCACTGTGCTGTACATCCTGATGTCGAGCGTGCTCACCGGGCTGGTGCCGTATGTGCAGCTCAATGACGCCGCGCCGGTCCCGGTGGCGCTCGAGGCGCACCCGCAGCTGGCGTGGCTGCGCATCTGGGTGGATTGGGGCGCATTGGCCGGACTGACTTCGGTGATCATCACCATGATCATCCCGCAGGCGCGCATCTGGTTGACCATGTCGGACGATGGGCTGTTGCCCCGGTTCTTCGGCGCCGTGCATCCGCGCTTCAAAACGCCGCATATCGCTACCTTGATCACCGGCGCACTGGCGGCCGCGTTCGGCGGCCTGCTTCCCATCGGCATCCTCGGCGAGCTGGTGTCCATCGGCACGTTGGTGGCCTTTATTGTCGTGTGCATAGGCGTGCTGGTGTTGCGCTATACGCGACCGGATCTGCCGCGGCCATTCAAGGTGCCGGGGGTGTGGTTTGTGGCCACCATGGGCGTGGTGTTCTGCGCCGGCATGGCCTACTCGCTGCCGTCGGCCACCTGGTGGCGGCTCATCATCTGGAGCGTTCTCGGTTTCGCGCTGTACTTCGGCTATGGCCACGCACACAGCCGTCTGCGTCGTGGCGAGGGTGACGCGTCGGTGCCGGTGCCGTCGTCCGACTAACGACGCGGCTTGCCCGCGCCGCGCAGGCGGATATTGACCAGCTCCACCGCCACCGCGAACGCCATGGCGAAATACAGATAGCCCTTCGGCACTTCGAATCCCAGCGCTTGCGCGATCAGCGCCGAGCCGATCAGCACCAGGAAGGCCAGCGCCAGTACCTTGACCGTGGGGTAGCGTTCGATCAACGCGGTCACCGGCCCTGACACCCACATCATCACCAGGATCGAGATCACGATCGCCGCGGCCATGATCAGCACCTGGTCGGGCCGCGCCAATCCTATCGCGGTAAACACCGAATCGAGCGAGAACACGATGTCGATTAGCGCAATCTGCAACACCACCAGCGCCAGGCCTCGGCGGGCCCGGGCCCGGGCCCGTGCGGGTGTGCCGGCGCTTTCAACGGTGGCATGGATCTCGGTCACGCTCTGCGCCAGCAGCACCAGGCCGCCGACACCCCATATCAGATCATGCGGAGAGATCGCGCGCCCGAAGACGGCAAACAACGGCGCCTGCAGGCGCGTCAGCCAGACGATGGAAAACAGCAATGCCAGGCGCGTGAGCATGGCCAATGACAGTCCCAGCACGCGGCCGGCGCGCTGGCGCGCCGGCGGCAGGTGACCGACCATGATCGACAGCATCACCAGGTTGTCGACGCCGAGCACGATCTCGAGCAAGGTCAGCGTCGCGAGCGCCACGACGCCATCGGGATGCATCAGCACCGATAGCATCACAATCCAGTGCGTGCGCCGCGACGGCTCAAGGCATGCTGTCGACAGGTCGCTTGTCGGAAGACGGCAGCAGATGTTCGGCCTTGAGGCCGCAATCGAGCGCCACCGCGCTGGAAATGTAGATCGATGAATAGGTGCCGGCCAGAATGCCGATGATCAGTGCTTCGGAAAACCCCCGCAGCACCGGGCCGCCCAGCGCGTACAAGGCCACCACCACGATCAGCGTCACGACTTTGGTCATGATGGTTCGCGACAAGGTCTGATTGATCGACTGGTCGAGCACCACCACCGGCTGCAGCCTGCGGCTGCCGTGGAAGCGCTCGCGGATGCGATCGAACACCACCACGGTGTCGTTGAGCGAATAGCCGATTACCGCCAGGATCGCGGCCACCACCGTCAGATCGAAGGTGGTGCGCGACAACGAAAAGGTGCCCAGCACCAACACCGGGTCGTGCAGCACGGCGAGGATGGCACCGAGCGAGAGCCGCCAAGTGTGAAATCGCAGCGCGATGTAACCGAAGATCAACACCAGTGTGAGCGCCAGCCCTTCCCAGGCACTGCGCAGCAGCTCACCGCCGACCTGAGGGCCGACGACCTCGACCTGGCGGATCTCCGCGCCGCTATCCACGCTGCGCAGGATCTGCTCGATGCGCGCGCGCACTACGTCGGTCTTCTCCTTGCTGGGGGGCAGGCGGATCGCAATATCACGCGAGGAGCCGAAGATGGTCACCTGCGGATCCGCGTAGCCAGCCTTGACCAGCGCACTGGCCACCGCATCGCGATTGGCAGCGGTCGGAAAACTGGCCTGCACGGTCACGCCGCCGGTGAAGTCGACGCCAAAGTTCAGGCCGCGCGTGCAGAGCGAGACGATCGAGATCACGATGAGCACCGCCGACAAGGCATACCAGACCTTGCGCGTGGACATGAACGGAAAGCTGGTAGCGCGATGAAAAAATTCCATGCATCACCCGATTGACAGGGCCGACGTCTTGCGGCGGCCGCCATATATGAGCGTGATCAGCGCACGGCTGCCGAGCAGCGAGGTGAACATCGAGGTCGCGATGCCAAGCGTCAGCACGATTGCGAAACCACGCACGGCACCGGTGCCGATGCCCCAGAGGACCATGCCGGCGATCAGCGCCGTGACGTTGGAGTCCGCGATCGCCGACAGGGCCTTGTCGAAGCCGGCACGAATCGCCGCTTGCGGCGAGACGCCGTTGCGCACTTCCTCACGAATACGCTCGTAAATAAGCACGTTGGCATCAACCGCAATGCCGACCGTAAGAATAATGCCGGCGATGCCGGGCAACGACAGCGAGGCGCGCAGCATGGACAGCAGGGCGGTTAGCAGCACCACGTTCGCCAGCAACACGGCATCGGCCACCAGGCCAAAGGCGTGGTAGTACAACGCCATGAACACAAACACCGCCAGCATGCCGATCTCCAGCGCCCGCACACCCTTATCGATGTTCTCCTGGCCGAGGCTCGGGCCGATGGCACGCTCCTCCACCACGTCGACCGGCGCCGCCAGAGATCCGGAGCGCAGCAGCAGCGACAGATCGCGCGCTTCCCCGATCGTGAGCCCCGTGACCTCGAACTGCGGACCGAACACCCCGCGAATGGTCGCCACGTTGATCACGGTCTCGGTGGTGGTCTCGCGCTCGACCTTCTGGCCATTGAGATCCACCTGGCGGCGGCTCTTTTCGATGTAGACCACGGCCAACGGCTTGTTGAGATTCAGGCGCGTGGTGCGCTGCATGGAATCGGCGCCGCGGGCATCGAGCTTGATTGACACCGCCGGTCCTTCCGGGCTGGTAGTGGACGTGGCCTGGGTGAGCTCATCGCCCGTGACCACCACGTCGCGCTTCAGCAGTATCGGCGAGCCGTCCTTGCGCTTGTACAGCTTGCTTCCTAATGGCGCATGCCCGGTCTGCTGCGCCTGTACCGGATTGTTCTGCGTGTCCACCAGCCGAAACTCGAGCGTCGCCACCTTGCCCAGCAGATCCTTCACCTCGGCCGAGTTCTGCACGCCGGGCAGCTGCACGTTGATGCGATCCAGGCCCTGTCGCTGCACGATCGGCTCGGATACGCCCAGTTCGTTGACCCGGTTCATGAGCGTGGTGCGGTTCTGCTCCAGGGCGTAGTCTTCGCGCGCCTTGATCTGTGCCGGCGTCAACAACATGTCGACCACCGGTGCGGCGGCGGTGCCAGAGGCATGAAAATTAAGAGTGCTGTCCACCTTTTTGAGCGTGGCAATCACCGCCGCCATGTCGCTGCCCGCCGGTAGCGTGACCCGCAGCCCGTCGGCCGTGCCGCCGCTGCCGAAATTGAGCGTGGTGATGTCGCCCACCGCCAGCTTGGCTTCGGTCAGAGCGCGCTGAAAACTCTGCTCGTAGCTTTCCAGCAGCTGGGTGACGGCGCCGTTGATATCGACCTGATAGAGCAAATAGAGACCGCCGCGCAGGTCCAGCCCCAGCGGCATGGCCTTGAGCCCCAGCTTTCGCATCCAGGTCGGAGCGCGTGTGGCGTTGGATAGCGCCGAGCGATAAACATCCGCGAGCGTCGTCTCGACGCTGTCACGCGCCTTGAGCTGGGCGGTAACGTCGTTGAACACCACGATCAGACGGCCGGCTTCGAGGTAATCGCGCTTGATCACGATCTGCTGCTTGCCCAGCAGTTCTTCGATCGTCCGCCGTGCCGAATCATCCACCGGTGCGCGGTCCTTGCGCTCGATTTGCAGGGCCCGGTCCTCGCCGAACAGATTGGGCAACGCAAACAGCAGCGCGGTCAGCATGACCAGCGCCACCAGCACGTATTTCCAGCGCGGAAAATCCAGCATTCGATCGGCTCGTCGGCGCTCAGGCGCTCTTGAGCGTGCCCTTGGGCATCAACTGCGTGATCTGCGCCTTCTGTACCTTGATGCGCACGCCGTCGGCGATCTCCAGCGTGACGAAGGTATCGTTGACCTCGGTGATGCGCCCGAGAATGCCGCCGCTGGTGACCACTTCGTCGCCGGCGGCCAGCCGCCCCAGCATGGCCTGCTGGTCCTTCATCCGCTTTTGCTGCGGCCGGATCAACAGGAAATAGAACACCCCGACGAACACCACCAGGATGATGATCTGGGTCGCGCCACCGCCGCCCATGGGGCCGCTGGCGCTCTGTGCGTATGCGTCGCTGATCAATAAACTCATGCTTGCCTCATGCCTGCAATCGACCCGCCGGTATGACCTGCGCCGCTCAATCCATTGGCTGGCGGCCGCGAGGGGGCGGCATTATGCCACAGGCACCGCCAGGCGCCGGGGCGTTGCCAGGATCCGCGCCGCCAGCGCCGCAAACGACCCGCCGGCGATGGCATGGCGAATCTCCCGCATGAGCTGCAGGTAGAAATACAAATTGTGCAGGGTCGCCAGGCGCACGCCCAGGATTTCCTTGCAACGATCCAGGTGCCGCAGATAGGCGCGCGAATAGCGGGCGCAGGTCGAGCAGCCGCAGGTCGGGTCGATCGGACCGGTGTCATGCGCGTACAGCGCGTTACGGATGTTGATGATGCCCGCGGCCGTAAATAGGTGGCCATTGCGCGCGTGGCGGGTGGGCATCACGCAGTCGAACATATCGATACCGCGTGCCACGGCGGCGACGATATCCTGCGGATAACCGACGCCCATCAGGTAGCGCGGGCGCCCCTCCGGCAGCAGCGGCACCACGGCCTGCAGTACTCGCAGCCGTTCCTCCTCCGATTCTCCGACCGCCAGCCCGCCCAGCGCGTAGCCCGGAAAATCGCGCTGCCTGAGGCGCTCGACCGACTCGCGACGCAGCGGCTCGTACATGCCGCCCTGGACGATTGCAAACAGATTGCCGGGCGCCGCGCCATCGCGGTAGTAATGATCGTAGCTGCGCAGGGCCCAGCGCATCGAGCGCCGCATCGAGTCGCGCGCCTGATCCTCTGAGACCGGATAACTGGTGCAGTCGTCAAATGCCATGGCAATGTCCGAGCCCAGCAGCCGCTGCACTTCCATTGCATCTTCGGGACTCATGCGCACTGGCGCACCGTCCACCGGCGATTGAAAACGCACCCCGTCCTCATCGATCCGACGCAACTTCGCCAGACTGAAGACTTGAAAGCCGCCGGAGTCAGTCAGGATGGGCCGCTGCCAGCCCATGAAGCCGTGCAGCGCCCCGCGATGCAGGCCGACGATTTCGGTGCCCGGGCGCAACATCAGGTGAAAGGTGTTGCCGAGCACGATCTGTGCGCCGAGGCTTTCGAGCTCTTCCGGCGTCATGGCCTTCACCGTCCCGTAGGTGCCCACCGGCATGAACACCGGCGTGTCGACGCTCCCGTGCGGCAGGTGCAGCCGTCCCGCCCGTGCCGCGCCGTCGCGCCCCAGTAGTTCGAATTTCACGGCGGATACACCAGCATGGCGTCGCCGTAGCTGAAAAAGCGGTAGCGCTCGGCGATGGCGTGGGCATACGCGGCCAGCACGCTCTCGCGTCCCGCGAATGCCGCGACCAGCATCAACAGACTCGATTGCGGCAGGTGGAAGTTGGTCAGTAACGCGTCAATCACCCGGAAACGATACCCCGGACGGATGAACAGCGCCGACTCGGCCGCTCCGGCCGTCAGCGTGCCGTCACTGGCGGCTGCCGACTCCAGTGCACGCGTGACCGTGGTACCGACGGCAATCACCCGAGCGCCGCGCTGGCGCGCGCGCTCGATGGCCGCCACCGTCGGTGCGGCGATCTGGTACCACTCGCTGTGCAACCGGTGTTGCTCCAGTTCATCGCTGCGCACCGGCGCGAAGGTGCCTGCTCCCACGTGCAGCGTGATCCACGTGCGCTCGATGCCTTGCGCAGCCAGCGCCTCGAGCAGCGCGTTATCGAAATGCAGACTCGCGGTCGGGGCGGCGACCGCGCCCGGCACGCGCGCCCAGACACTCTGATAGCGCTCGCGGTCACTGTGCTGCGGCGCGCGCCGGATATAGGGCGGCAACGGCACTTGGCCATGTCGCTCGAAGAAGCTGATTGCCGGCGCCGGCAGTTCGATCTCCCAAAGCTCGCCGTGGCGGGCGAGTACCTGTACCTCCCCGCCCTGGGTTTGCAGCCGCAGACCGGTCCGCAGCGATTTGCTGTCACGCATTTGCACCAGCGCCCGGTTGGCGTCCAGGGCACGCTCCAGGAAAACCTCGATGCGACCGCCCGTGGGCTTACGGGCCGGTATGCGTGCGGGAATCACCCGCGTGTCGTTGAACACCAGCAGATCCCCCGTCTGCAACAGCCGCGGCAGCTGGTCGATGCGATCGTCGCGCCAGCTGGCGCTGCCGCCATCGAGCACCAGCAGCCGGCTGGCCGATCGGCGTGACAACGGCGCCTGTGCGATCAATTCGGGCGGCAAGGGAAAGTCAAAATCGCTGCGTTTGATGGTGGCCTCGCTCGGAGTCGAACCGAGATGGGCAAGCCCGGTCGATTTTGAGTCGACTGCGTCTACCAGTTCCGCCACGAGGCCGCGGGGATTTCCGCTGCAGAGCTTCCTGCGCTGCGGTTAGGATACCTGAATCGATGATTAAATTTTGCCCAGACTGCGGCCAACCGGTGGCGCAGCGCATACCGGCCGGCGACAACCTGCCGCGCGCGGTGTGCACGGCCTGCGGGCACATTCATTACGAAAATCCGCGCGTTGTCGTGGGTTGTGTGCCGCAATGGCAGGGCCGCATCCTGTTGTGCCGACGCGCGATCATGCCGCGCCGCGGCTTCTGGACCACGCCAGCAGGTTTCATGGAGAACGGCGAGTCGCTGCAGGCCGCCGCCATGCGCGAATCGTTGGAGGAGGCGCTGGCGCGAGTCGAAATCGGCTCACTCCTGGCCATCAGCCACCTGCTGCATGCCGCCCAGGTGCATGTGCACTTTCGTGCCACTTTGATGGATGGCCGCTACGGCGTGGGCGCCGAGAGCCTGGAATGCAATTTGTACGAAGAAGATCAGATACCATGGGATGCCATCGCCTTCCCCAGCATAGTATTCGCGCTGCGCAGCTATTTCGAAGATCGACGAGCCGGGAGCGAGTCGCTGCACTTCAGCGACATTGAACGTCCGCTGCCGCGTTGAGCGAAGGCTTTCAGCGTCCCTGGACCTTTGGCACAATAGGCGGCCCCACAGGCCCGGAGCACCAATGACCTTCGTCGTGACGGAAAGCTGCATCAAGTGCAAGTACATGGACTGCGTGGAGGTTTGCCCGGTCGATTGCTTTCGGGAAGGACCGAACTTCCTGGTCATCGATCCGGATGAGTGTATTGACTGCACTTTGTGCGAACCGGAATGTCCGGTGGAGGCGATCTACTCGGAAGAGGAATTGCCGGCCGGACAGGAGCCGTTCAAGCAGCTCAACGCCGAGCTGGCGAAGGAATGGCCCGCGATCACGGAAAAAGGTCCGGCCCCTGCCGATGCCAAGGAGTGGGAAGACAAGCCCGACAAGCTCAAGCTGCTGGAGCGCTGAGCGCTCGGCGCCTACGGATCACTGCACCGAGGTTTGAGTCGAATTCTGCTGCGCCAGCTCGGCCACCAGTGCCTGCGGCGACAGGTAACCTCCGACCATGGCACCGTTCGCGGCCACGATGCCCGGTGTGCCCTCAAGGCCGATCGCCTTGCCCAGTGCGTACTCCTGTGCCACCGGCGTCGCCCCGCAGGCCTTGGCATCCAACGGTTCGCCCAGCTTGGCGCGCGTCAGCGCGGCCTTGCGATCCGCGGAACACCACACCTGTTCCGCCTTGTGCCACGAGGCGGTATTCGGGCCGGTGCGCGGATAGAATATGTAGCGCACTCGCACCCCGAGCCGATTGTAGTCGGCGATCTGGCGGTGCAGCTCGCGACAGTAAGCGCAATCCACGTCGGTGAACACCGTGACCGTGTACTTCGGCTGCGGCGGCGAGAAAATAACCATCTCCGATTCGGGAATCGACTCGATGAGTTTCTGGCGCAGCAACCGGCGGTGGGCCTCAGTCAGGTTGTTGTGGCTGGATACGTTGTAGAGATCACCGGTGAAAACGTACTGGCCATCGCCGGACATGTAGACGATGTCGGCGCCACGGCGCACCTCAAACACGCCCGCCACGGGCGTCGGACGGATATCCTCTTTCTTGACACCGGGAATGCTGGCCGCGGCGGCTTCGGCGTTCGCCACCAGCGACGGATCGGCTGCCAGCGCCTTGGCAACGTTCTGGGTATCGGCTGCCCCGGCGCTCACCGCCAAGCTCAACGCAGTGAGGGCCGTCAGGGCCGCGAGCGCGGGCCGCAGGTACCGGTGGGATGGCCGTGTCATGGTCGCAATAATATCACGTCGGCCGGGGATCGGCCGGCAGCGCTTAACCGCGCGGGTGGTGGCCGGAATGCAGCTCTTTCAGGCGCTCGCGCGCCACGTGGGTGTAGATCTGCGTGGTCGACAGATCGCTGTGTCCGAGCAGCATCTGTACCACGCGCAAGTCGGCGCCGTGATTGAGCAAATGGGTGGCGAACGCATGCCGCAGCGTGTGCGGAGAGAGGTCGCGATCGACGCTCGCCTTACGGGCGTAGCGCTTGATGATGTGCCAGAACGCCTGGCGCGTCATGCGATCGCCGCGGCGAGTCGGGAACAGAAAATCGGTGCTTCGGTCGAGCAGGATGTCGGCGCGCGCGCCGTCAATGAACGTTTTGAGCCAGCGCACGGCTTCCTCGCCGAGCGGAATCAGGCGCTCGCGATTACCCTTGCCGAGCACGCGAATGACACCCTGGTTCAGGTTGACCTGGCCGAGCTTGAGATGCACCAGCTCCGATACCCGCAAACCAGTGGCGTACAGCACCTCGAGCATGGTGCGATCACGGTGGCCGAGCGCATCGGCAACCGCGGGCGCTGCGAGCAGGGCCTCGACTTCCGCCTCACTCAATGAACGCGGCAGTGAGCGGCCTATCTTTGGCATGGCAATCTGCGCGGTCGGGTCCTCGGCGATCAGCCCTTCGCGGATCAGGTAGCGAAAAAAGCGCCGGAAAGAAGACAACTGTCGCGCGGTGGATCGCGGACGAGCTCCGCCGTGCACGCGCGCGGCAATGAATTCCATCAAATCGGCGCGGCCGGTCTTCGGCAATGCGAGGTGATGCGTGAGCAGCCAGCGCGATAGCGCGACTAGATCGGCGCGATACGCGGCCAGAGTATTGGACGACAGGCCACGCTCCATCCACACCGCGTCGAGGAACCGCGTGATGAGCGGATCGACCGGATCCTTGCTGGCGCTGACGGCGGTCACTGTTGCCTGTCTAGTCAATGAAACATCCTGAATATCGGTGTACTTCCGGCCGCGGCAGTATGCTGAGCTTCGGTCGCGCTTCGATGTGATGACCCTCACAGGCGGCCGGTACCGTTAACATAAAGAGAACTACATCACATCCAAAGATCCCGCCAAATGACAGATCCGCAGGAAATGAAGGGCGGCATGGTATTGCGCCTGATTTATGGACTGTACGCGTGGTTGCTGTTCCTGCTGATGGCGGCCACGGCGGTGCCCGTGCTGCTGCTCACTCCGACACTCGCGCGCCGCCGTGCCGTCGTGCGCGCCCTCGCCGGCAGCGTTCTGAGACTCATCGGCATGCGCGTGCAGATCCGCGGCTTGGAACGGATTCAAGTGCCCTGCGTGGTGGTGGCCAATCATTCCAGTTATCTGGATGGGGTGGTGTTGGCTGGTGCCTTGCCACCGAATTTCAGTTTCGTCATCAAGCGCGAAATGTCGTCAGTGCCATTAGCGGGAATCCTGCTGCGACGCATTGGCGCTGAATTCGTCGAGCGGACCAATAAGCGTCGCCGCGGCCAGGATGCGCGCCGGCTGATACGCAAGGCGGAACACGGGCAGGCGCTGGTGTTCTTCCCCGAGGGCACCTTCAGTGAAGAAGTGGGATTGCTGCGTTTTCACATCGGCGCGTTCGCCGCCGCGGCGCGCGCCGAGATCGCCGTCATCCCCGTGGCCATACGCGGCACGCGCTGGTGCCTGCCGCCCGGCCAGGCCCTTCCGCGGCCGGGGCGGATTGAGGTGCAGATACTCGCGGCGTTGTCGCCGAGCGATGATGCGGTGGCATTGCGCGATGCCGCGCGAGCGGCCTTATTGACGCAGCTGGGCGAGCCGGATCTGGCCGGCTTGCTGCCTCATCAGTGAGCGCCGGCACGCTGCAAGAGCGTTACGCGCGCGAACTGCGCACGCGCCGCTATGAGTCCGACTTCGAACAGGTAGCGGCGCTGGGGCCACTGGAAGCGCTGCGCGTGCGCCTGCTGGAACGCAGCGCCGCGAGCATCTGGCGCCGGCTCCTGCCGGGGACCTGGTCGCGGCCTCTGGCGGCACCAGGGTCGGGCGGCGTGTATCTGTTTGGGCCCGTGGGCCGCGGCAAGACGCTGCTGCTTGACCTGTTCTATGACAGCCTGCCGATACGGCAGCGCCGTCGCAGCCATTTTCATCATTTCATGCGCGACGTGCACGCGCGCCTGGCGCGGCTGCGATCACGGCCTGCGCCCCTGGAGGTGCTGGCGCACGAGTTGGCGCGGCAGATTCGCGTGTTATGTCTTGATGAGCTTTATGTGGGCGATATCGCCGATGCCATGATCCTGGGCGGCCTGTTCGAGGCCTTGTTGCGCCGTGGCGTGGCGCTGGTCATTACTTCCAATCTGGCGCCGCACGAGTTGTATCGCGACGGCTTGCAGCGCACCCGCTTCCTGCCGACCATCGCCTTGCTCG
>DASXLF010000386.1:0-1837 GCA_036496405.1 Steroidobacteraceae bacterium
GAATCTCGGAAAAAATCGCGCGGCTCTCAGGCCGTCCCGGTTCTTGACGCTTGTCTCCACGTGTTGGCAAGCGTCGCCGCCAGGATGATTGCGCCGCCGGCCATCGCCGACGGTCCCGGCCTCTCTCCATGCACCAGCCACGCCCATAACGGGTTGATCGCGGGCTCCAGCAACAAGACCGTGGTCGCTTCGAAGGCCGGAACGTGGCGGATGGCGCGGGTTACGCACACATACGCAATCCCGATCTGTACTATGCCCAAATAGACGATCACCGCGACGTTCGCTGCGCCGGGCGCCGCGACCGGCAGCGCCATGGGAAGCGCGACGAGGAATCCGATCACATTGCCGGCCGTCACCGTCGCCATCGCCGCATTGCTTTGCGTGTTTCCGGGTGTAGTGCGCGCCAGCCAGCGCAGGCCCGTGATCGTCAACGCCCAGGTCACACCGCTGGCGAGACCGACCAGGTTGCCGAGATGCGGGTTGGGCGCCGTGGCCGCCGCCGCTTCGCTCCCCGATACAATCAGCACCAGCCCGGCCGCCACCGCCGCGATGCACACCCAGTCGCTGCGGCGCACGGGCTCGTGCAGCAGCCACGGGCCGAGCAGTAACAGATAGAGCGGCGCGGTCGATTGCAGAAAGATGGCATTGGCCGATGTGGTCAGGCGGTTCGCCAGCACGAACAGCACGAGCGTTCCTGCGTAGGCTAGGGCGGCCGGCACGATCCGCCAGGACCAGCCACGACGCGCTTCCGGCAGCGCTACGAGCAGGAAGACCGCCGCCATGCCCGAGCGAAAGCTGGCCACCTGCCACGCAGTGAGAGTGGCCGCCTTGATGGCCGCGCCCCCGGTCGAAAACAGCAACGCGGCGCCTGCCAGCAGCAGGCGGTTGCGCACAGCTGAGGATTCCATCCGCGGAACCTGCTTATTTCACGGCATTGGCCGCGTGATAGGAACTGCGCACCAGCGGTCCCGCTTCCACGTGCGCAAAGCCCATCTCCACGCCGGCCTGGCGGAACTCGTCGAACTCGGCCGGCGGCACGTAGCGCACGATCGGCAAATGCTTTGCCGAAGGCCGCAGGTATTGCCCCAGCGTGAGGATATCGACGTGATGCGCGCGCAGATCGCGCATCACCTGCAGGACTTCTTCCGGAGTCTCTCCCAGTCCCAGCATCAGTCCCGATTTCGTGGGGCAGGCGGGCGAGACCTGCTTCGCGTAAGCCAGCACGTCGAGCGACCGTTCGTAGCGCGCGCCCAGGCGCACCTGGCGATACAAGCGCGGCACGGTCTCCGTGTTGTGGTTGAGAACGTCCGGCGCGGCTTCCATCACGATTTCGACCGCGCGGCGATTGCCCTGAAAATCCGGAATCAGCACTTCGACGCCACAGCCCGGAACACGCGCGCGGATGGCGCGGATGGTGTCCGCGAACAACTCGGCGCCGCCGTCGGCGCGGTCGTCGCGGTTCACGCTGGTCACGACCGCGAAGCGCAGCCCCATCGCGGCCACCGCTTCCGCCACGCGCTCCGGCTCATCGTAGTCCACCGGCAGGGGCGCGCCTTTTTCCACCGCGCAGAACCCGCAGCGCCGCGTGCAGACATTGCCGAGGATCATGAAGGTCGCGGTGCGATGGTTCCAGCACTCCCCGACGTTGGGGCACGCCGCGCTCTCGCAAACCGTGTGCAGACGCAGCCGCCCGATCAGGTCCTTCAACTCGCGATAGTTGTCGCCCACCGGCGCGGGCGCACGCAGCCACTTGGGCCGCTCTAACTGGGGAGTAATCGAAACCAGCACTCTCTTCAGTGTAGCGGCTGTAGAAACTGCCGGTAGGCTCCGCTCGTGT
>DASXLF010000387.1:0-2677 GCA_036496405.1 Steroidobacteraceae bacterium
CGCAAACTACGCTGCTGTCCCTGGCGCGCCGGGCAACTGGCCAAGGCGATCCACGTTCTTCAAACCCGCGAAATCGGAGGATGAAAAGAGCTCAATCTACGAAACGCTGAGTCAATGGGCAGCGCCTGCCTCAGGCGTGGGTAGCTGAGCCGGTGAGCTGCCTGATGCCGTTTAGATTGCGCGGGCCCACTCTGCGGCGAGGCTGTGGGCACGCACGACGTAGGCGGTTGCTCCTTTGCGTTTGTAGTGCTCGATAGCTTGGCCGATCATCTCGTTTGCTTGGGTATGGTCGCCTGCCAGGTATCTGATTTCCGCGTGATTGAGCGCGGCATCGCCTGGATCCCTTGGATCGTCTGAGCTTCTGGCCAGGCGGTCCACTTGTCCGGCCAGTGCGAGCGCTGCGCTGATGTCGCCCTTGCGGGCAAGCAGCCTCGATCGCACACTGAGACCGAGCAACTGCGTTGCGAGGTCGTCACTGCCGCCCAGTTCCAGGCCGCGAAGGGCCCACTGATCAGATTCCTCGTAGCGGCCAAGGGCGTAGAGCGCGTCGGCGAGCTGGCATGACTGCGTGGATAGCCACGAGTGTTCACCGAGGCGGTCCAGGTGCTCGCAGCCACGCCTGGCCACGCGTTCTGCTGCGGCATCATCACCGGCGAGCATCTCGATGCGCCACGCCGTTTGCATGGCGTAGCCCGCGAGCAGAGCCAGTCCGCGATCGGTCATCTGGGCGATAGTCTCGGCCAGCAGCGACCGTGCCTCGTCGAAGCGCTCGAGCTCTGCTAGCAGGGCCGCCTTCATCATGTCGAGCCGGGGCTGAAAGCCGGCGCTTTGCGTTTTCGCATCGTCCAGCCAGGGCAGTGCCTCGCTGATAGGGGTAGGCCCGAGGTATATGCATGCGGCCGCCATCGCACGCATGCTGGTCTCGAACCATAGGTCGCCCGCTTGCCGGGCGTGCTGGATACCGCGTGTAAACGCCGCAAGCGCGGCGGCTTGCCGGCAGCGGATGTAATCCACATAGCCGGCCGCATGCTCTACGGCAGCCCAGGCAGCGGCATCGCCGTCCTGCTCCATCGCTGGGCGTGCCTCCTCAACGAGAGCGTCCAGTTCGGCAATCCAGCGTTCCGGGTCGGCGCTTGCCTGCCAACTGATTTGTTCCAGCTTTGCCCTCAACTCGCCTACGTGGTCACCGGCGGCGGAACACTGACCGGCGATCCGCGACGCGCGCGAGATCGCATCGTCGATCCTGCCGGATTCAGCCAGGCTCCGGGTAAGGCCCAGCTGTACGGCGAGATCCATCTCCCGTGGTGGCAGGAGCGCCTCTGCCCGTTCGAGCAGGTTTACCGCGGCTCCGGTATCGCCGCGGTCCATGGCCCGGCGGCCGGCCACCTCGAGGTGAGCTGCCGCGTCATCGGCAAGCTGCCGGGCGTTGTCGTCGGCCGGCCCCAGCTCGCACCGGTAGCGGAACGCTTGTTGCAGGTGGTAGCCGGCGATCTCGTCCAGTTCCACCAGGCCGGTGCCGCGCGTTTCCAGCCACCTGGCGAACCGCTCATGAAGCTGCGCCCTGTCCGCCTTCGATAGCGCCTCGTAGGCGGCGTCGCGGATCAGCAGGTGGCGGAACCTGAACGCGTCGTCGCCTGGGAGGACGGCACGATCCGGGCGCAGAAGATCCTGCCGGACCAGCGTCATCAGCCGCCCGGAAATGTCCTGTTCCTGTGGTGCCATGACTTGCACGGTGCCGCGGTGGAAGGATTGCCCTTCGACCGATCCGCATTCCAGCACGGTGCGCTCCTCGATCCGGAGCTGATCAAGCCGGGCAGCGAGCAGCGCCTGGATGGTCGGCGGCACCGCTAGGTCGCGCCCGGCGGACTCGCCGATCAGAGCGAGGATCTCCTCGACGAACAGCGGGTTGCCCGCCGCTGCCGCCTGCACGCGTTCTTGCAGCGGCGCGTCCATGCCGATGCCGGCTGGCAGGAGGTGGGCGATGAGCGCGGCGGTGGCGGCGGGCTCGAGTGGCTTCAGCAACATGGTGGCGGTGTTCGGTTTGCCCGTGGACCATTGCGGGTTCTGATCGAGCAGTTCGGGCCGGGCCAGGCAGGCAATCAGGATGGGCGCGCGGCGGCTGAAATCCACGATGTGCTCGATCAGGTCGAGCAGGGTAGGCTCCGCCCACTGCAGATCGTCGAAGACGAGGACAAGCGGCGCGCGATCGGCGGAGCTCTCGAAGAGTTTGCGCACGGCCCACGCAATCTCCGTCGGCGAGGTTACCGCTGCCTGCTCGCCTAGCAGCGCATTGACCGCGGCAGCCACCTTGGCGTCGCGACTCATCACGCTGCCGGCGCCGCTGCAGCCGTGGTCGGAGTCCAGCAGCAGCTTGACCATCGATACGACCGGCCAATAGGTGATGCCCTGCCCGTAAGACAGGCAGCGGCCAGTCACTACCCTGGCTTCGACGCCGCGCAAGAACTCCGCTGTCAGCCGGGATTTCCCGACCCCGGCCGTCCCAGCAATCAAGAGCATGCGGGAGGACCGCTCTGTTATGGCCTGAGCGAACGCCTGGTGGAGCATCCGTAGCTCGCGCTGCCGGCCCACCAGCGGTGCGCCGCTGCGGCGCATGCCCGCGTCCGCGTCGTCGCGGCCCCTCACCAGCCGGTACGCGGCGACCGGCTGGCTCTTACCC
>DASXLF010000388.1:0-1837 GCA_036496405.1 Steroidobacteraceae bacterium
TGCTGAGCGAAAACACAGGGGCGCCGCTCGAGGAACTGCTGGCTCCGCTGCTACTGCTGCTGGAGCTGCTGGCGCCGCTGCTGCTTGAGCTGCCGGAGGATGCGCTGACGCCGCTGCTGCTGGTGCCCAGTGAGGGGCTGCTGCTGGACCCGCCGCCGCAGGCGGACAAAGTCATCAGCGCAGGCAACATCATCCAACGAAGACATCGCAGCATGCGTGGTTCCCGCCCTGATTGGGTATTGATGAGAGGCGCTACTGTAGGTCGGCGACCGAGACACCGGAGGGGACCAGGCTCGGAACGTACGCCTTGCCCTGGAATGCGCGCATATGCCCGACGGCCTGAACCACGAAATCGGGTTGCACAATGCTGAGCTGCCGGTGCCCGCCCGGCCGCGACTGTGCCGCGGCGGCGCTGCGATATGCCTCGAAGTAGTTGCCGAACAGCTGCCGCAGATCGGGCGGCATCGGACCCTTCCACGTCACCGCAAACACTTTGCCGCCGGACGAATACTCGTGCACCACAGTGCCCGAAGCGGCGGTGAAATCGTGCCGGTCGTAATGCAGCATGCCGGTGCTGAGCAATTGTCCTCGGCCGCGGACACTGTCTTCTTGGACCGAGCTGACATCCCCGCCCAGACTCGCCGAGGCCGGCATGGCAAAACAGGCGAACGCCAGGGATAGCAATGCCGGGAACGCCCATGCGGTGCGCCTACTGCAATAATTCATGGATGCCTTGAATTCCTGACGTTTCCAGACGATAGCTTGCCAGATTTGCCACACCCATAACCGAGACCGCGCTCACCACCCGAGGGTTTTGCCGGCCCCGCCCGTCATAACAGCGCGGCAGTGGCCGTTTCGTTGACAGCGGGAGAATATCCGAATGGATGTGTCCCAGCGGGGCGTCCGCCGATGCGGATCAGTGACTTGGCGGCCATGCAGCCGGCGTATGCCCAGGCTTTGGGCAGAGTCCGACCGGGCATACAGGCTACCCCCCTTGGCGCCGGCATGGTCCCAGGCGCGAACTTGCACTCCCAGAGTGTGGCGTGGGTTCGTATATTAGTGACCGCAACCGCCTGTCGCCCGCTATCGCCAGTCCGTGACCGCAGCCATAGGCCAGTATGTGTATGCGTTGTGTATGTGTAGAAGGTGTGTATAATTATTTCATGGATAGGACAGTCGATGAACTGGTGCGCCAGCAGTACCTGGTGCCACGCCGCAGTGTGGCCAAGTTGCGGCAGCTGAGCAAATCACAGAAGGTTTCAGCGACCGAGATCGTGCGCCGGGCCATCGATGCCTACGATCCGAAATCCAATGACCGCACAGCGCAGGAAGCGGCGGCTTTGGAGCTGCTGGCTGAGGTCCACGGCGCGCTGCGCAAGTCCATGCGGCGCATCGATACGGATATTGCGGCGCTGCGTCTGCGGCAGCGCGCGCTCGATGACGGCAGCGTGCGCGCCCGGGTGCGGCGCGATACCGAAGTCTGGCTCAAGCGCAATCCGCAGGCGCTGGCGGGATACGCTGAACTGTTCGACGGCGCACGGCTGAAGGGAGCGCGGCGATGAGTGTACTGAGCCAGATTCTGAGCTATGGCAAGGAAGTCGTGCTGCTGACCGAACGGGTCGACCAGCTGTTGGAAGACCGCACTGCGCTGATGGCCAAGCTGGAGGACCATGAACACCGGCTGGTAAGGATCGAAACCATCATGGAGTTCGCCCAGCGTCAGCGGCGCGTGTCGCGCGATTGATGTGGCCGAGCAATGTCATCGGGCTGGACTCGCTGCCGTGAGACGATCGTCGATCTGATCCGGCTGCCGCAATCAATGCGCGGCGGCCCCGGT
>DASXLF010000389.1:0-1963 GCA_036496405.1 Steroidobacteraceae bacterium
CCACTGACCAGCCATAGGCGCCGGTGCGCTGCCGCGACAGCTGCACGTCCTGCATCACATTGTGGAAGGCGCGCGCATTGTCCTGCGGCACGCGATATTCGATCTCGACCACCAGCGGCCCGCTGCGTCCGGTGAGCTGCAGCTGCACTTCGGGATCGGCGAGCACCGCGGCATCCTCGTTGCGCGCGCCAACGCGCGGCAGCGGCAGCACCACACCGATCAGCGACAACAGCAGCATCATCGTGCCCGAGCAAAGCAGTGCTGTCTCGACGCCGGCATAATCGGTGAGGTGACCCCAGCCCCACGCGCCAATCGCGATGCCGCCAGCGATGGAGGCTTGGAATGCGGCGAGCGAGCGCCCGGCGACCCATCGCGGCGCGGACAGTTGCACGCCGATATTGTACAGCGCCACCGCCAGCATCCACACCGAACCCGCCACCACAAGTGCTGCGGCAGTCAGCAACGGCATGCGGCTCAACCCAATGGCGATAATCGCGCCGCCCATCGAGATCGCGCAGGCGCGCACGGCGGCTTCGCCGCTCAGGCGTTTGCGGATTTCGGCGATGCAGAGCGCGCCGATGACCGCGCCCATGCCGAATGCGCCGAGCAGAATGCCGTAGGTTTGCGCGCCGCCATGCAGGAGATCGCGCGCCACCAGTGGCATCAGCGCCATCACCGAACCGCCCAGCAACCCGGTCAGGAAGGTGCGCGCCAGCACGATCTTGATCGGCGGCGAATTGGTGATGTAGCGCGCGCCGGAGACCATGGCGCGGGTGAGCCGCTCACGCGGCAGCCGCGACGGCTCGCTGATGCGCTCCCACAAATACAGCACGACCAGCAGCGGGATGTAGAGCACGGCATTGATCGCGAAGGCCGCGACCGCGCCGGCTGCAGCGACGATGATGCCGCCGATCGCCGGACCAAAACTGCGTGCGATGTTGTAGCTGATGCCGTTCAGTGCGACCGCCGAAGGCAACGTTTCCGACGGCACCTGCTCGCTGACCGAGGATTGCCAGGCCGGTCCGAACAGCGCCATGCCGCTGCCGACGATGAAGCACAATACCAGCAGGCTGTTGGGCGTGGTTAGCCCGAACCAGTCCAGCAGCGTGAGTGCGGTGGCGCCGGTCAGCGCGATCGACAGCGAGATCATCGCCACCACGCGGCGATCGTGCATGTCGGCGATCGCACCCGCCGGCATCGCAATCAGCATCACCGGCAGCATCAGCGCAGTCTGCACCAGCGCCACCTTGTCGGCCGATGAGGCCATTTGCATCATCGCCCAGGCCGCGCCGACGCCCTGGATCAGGATACCGAGATTGGAGAGCAGGCTCGCAAGCCAGATGCGCCGGAAGATCGAATGCCGCAACGGCGCGGTGATGCCATCGGCGGCAAAGGTCTGGCGTTCGGTGGTTTCGGTCATGCCCGGTTCCGGTGGCCTGTGATTTACGGAAAGCCCTTGATGCCCGGGAAAGTCCTGTTCTGTCCAGTGGTTAAGGTGACTATCGGCGGTCATCTCAGGGCATTAGGATGGGGAGGAAACGGGAGGAGGGACGTTAATGAGCCTGTCGCGACGGACGCTCCTGAAAGGAGCCGGGACGCTGCCTTTGCTGGCGGCCAATTTTCCCATGCCTGCACTGGCGCAATCCGGTTCCGCAGCTTCGGCCGCGCCGCCGATCCTGTTCGTGCATGGCAATGGCGATCACGCCGCGCTCTGGATCACCACGCTCTGGCGGATGGAATCGAACGGCGTGGCGCGCGACCGGATGTTTGCGATCAATTTCACCGATCCCCTGGCGCGCAACGACGATGGCGTGGCGCAGCCGAACCGCTCCTCGACCGAGGATCAACGCCGCGAGCTTGCCGAGGCGATCAAGGCGCTGAAGCAGAGCACCGGCGCGTCGCGTGTCGCGCTGGTCGGCAACTCGCGCGGCGGCAACGCCATCCGCAACTACATCAAGAACGG
>DASXLF010000390.1:0-1576 GCA_036496405.1 Steroidobacteraceae bacterium
GCGATCGGCGCAGCGCGTAATCCTGCCGCGTGGATCGGATTCCTGTACGGCGCGAACATCGCCGGTGCGGTAACGGGATGCCTGCTGGCCGGTTTCTATTTGCTGCGCGAGTACGACGCGGCCACGGCGAGCTATGTCGCAGCGGCGGTCAACGCGGCGGTTGCCGCGGGTGCGTTCACGCTGGCGCTGGCGGTCGCCGACGACAGACCGAAATCGGGCAGCGAGGATTCCAGTCCACCCGAGCCGTTTGCAGCGGCGGTCCACGGAGCCATCGCGCTCTCGGGACTTTGCGCGCTGGGCGCCGAAGCCATCTGGACGCGAATGCTGGGATTACTGCTCGGGGCATCGGTCTACACGCTTTCGATTATCGTGGCGGTCTTTCTCGCCGGTCTGGGGATCGGCAGCGCGATCGGATCGCTGCTGTGCCGGAATCACGTGCAGCCGCGGCGCGCCTTCGCCTGGTGCCAGTTCCTGCTAGCCGGCGCGATCGCGTGGTCCGCGTACAGCCTGACCGTCTGGCTGCCGTACTGGCCCATTGATCCTTCGTTATCCACGAACATTCGCTTCAACTTTCAGCTCGACCTGCTGCGCGCGCTGTGGGCGTTGCTGCCGCCGACCATGCTGTGGGGCGCAAGCTTTCCGTTGGCGCTCGCGGCTGCTGGATCCACGGGATCCAAAGGAGCAGATCCCGCCAGGACCGTGGCGAGCATCTACGCCGCCAACACGCTGGGCGCGATCGCCGGTGCACTGGGCGCGAGCCTGCTCCTGGTCGCGTGGATAGGATCGCAGCACACCGAGCAGGTGCTGATCGCGCTCTCAACCATGGCGGGCGTGCTCCTGTTGCCGCGGCGCAGGATCGTCGCGGCGCTGGCGATCGTAACGAGCGCGCTGTGCATCTATAGTGTGCCGCCGATTTCTAAATTGTTGATCGCGCACGGGCGCTACGCGGCCTCCTGGGCCGGAAAGGGCGAGGTGGTCTACGCTGCCGAAGGTATCAACGCGTCGGTAGCCGTCGCCAGCTTTCCGAACGGTGCGCTGACGTTTCATGTCGCCGGCAAGATTCAGGCTTCGAATGTGCCGCGCGATATGCGGCTGCAGCGCATGCTGGGACACTTGACGACGCTGGTGGCGGCGAATCCTCGCTCGGTGCTGGTGATCGGCTGCGGCGCCGGAATCACCGCGGGCGCCGTGTCCATCGATCCAAGAGTGGAACACGAGACCATCGTCGAAATCGAGCCGCTGGTGCCCAAAGCAGCGGCCACATACTTCGCCGAACCAAACTTTGAGGTTCTAGCGAATCCCAAGGTCCAGGTGCGTATCGATGATGGACGCCACTATCTGTCAACAACGAAGGATCACTTCGATGGGATCACCGTCGATCCGCTGGATCCATGGGTGAAGGGCGCCGCGAGCCTGTACACCAAAGAATTCATCAAAGTGATGCGGCAGCATCTCAATCCTGGCGGCGTTGTCACCATGTACGTTCAGTTGTTCGAGACCGACAGCGCGGCGGTGAAGAGCGCGGTCGCCACGTTCTTCGAAGTTTTTCCCAACGGAACCATTTGGGGCAACACGT
>DASXLF010000391.1:0-1588 GCA_036496405.1 Steroidobacteraceae bacterium
CGCTGCCCAGCATCGCGCGTGCGCTCGATGTCAGCGTCCTGCACCTCAATCTCGCGATTACCTCGTATCTGCTGAGCATCGCGGTGTTTCTTCCGGTGAGCGGCTGGCTTTCGGAGCGGATCGGTCCCAGGCGCGTCTTCATTGCCGCGGTGGCCATGTTTTCCCTAGGCTCGACACTCTGCGGCGCCGCGTACTCGCTGCCGCAACTGGTGGCGTTTCGCGTGCTGCAGGGTCTCGGCGGCGCGATGATGCTGCCGGTGGGCCGGTTGATCCTGTTGCGCAGCGTTCCGCCGGAGCAGATGGTTTCGGCGATGGTCTGGTTCACCGTGCCGCCGGCCGTCGGTCGGCTGGCCGGTCCCTTGTTCGGCGGGTTGATTGTCACGCTGGTCTCGTGGCGCTGGATCTTCCTCATCAACATTCCCTTCGGCCTGCTGGCCATCGCCGGCGCGCTGCGGTGGATCGACGATCTGCCGGAGGACAGCACGCCCACGCCGTTCGATGCGGAAGGCTTCGTCATGCTGGCGCTCGGCCTCACCGCCTTGCTCGGCAGCCTGGAAATGGGCGGCAAAGCGCTGCTGCCCGCCACCGCGATCTGGGCGATGGCAGCCGTTGGCGTGTTCGCCGTGCTGGCCTATCACTTGCGCAGCCGACGCAAGTCCCACCCGCTGATCGACCTCGGGATCCTCCGGCATCCGACCTATCGCGCCTCGGTGATCGGCGGCACGCCGCTGCGCATTGCGATCGGCGCATCGCCATTCCTGCTGCCGCTCATGCTTCAACTGGGCTTCGGTCTTTCGCCGCTGACATCGGGCAGTCTGACCATGGCGACCGCCATCGGCTCGCTGGCCACGCGCACGGTGATGGCGCGTGCCATCCGCGCCCTCGGCTTCCGCACGCTGCTGATCGGCGCCACCTGCCTGACGAGCCTGTTCTACTTCAGCTGCGGCTTCTTCCGCCCGAGCACGCCGCATGCCGCCATCTTCGTCACGCTGCTGTTCGGCGGGCTGGTCAATTCCATGGCGATGGTGTCGCTGCAGACGCTGGGTTTCTCGGAGATCCCCAAGCCCCGCATGAGCCATGCCGCGACGCTCAACAGCATGGCGCAACAGTTGTCGCTGACCCTGGGCGTGACGCTGGCCGCCACGCTGGTTTCGCTCGCCGCGCGATTCCACGGCAACCCTGCGGATCGCCTCACGACCGATGATTTCCTGCCCGCCTTCGGCGTGATCGGCGCGATGACGCTGCTGTCGCTGCTGTCGTTTCGCAAGCTCTCGAAGGATGAGGGGGCGGGCCTGCGCCTGGCCCCTGGCGAGCGCAAAGGCTAGGGCGCTGGCACGCAGGGGACGGGCGCGAGCCTGCTTTTCGGGTAAAAAGCGTCGCGTCAACGACTCCTACGAAAGCATTCCGGCATGAGCAATCTCGATTTCAAGGGCCGTGTGGCCATCGTCACCGGCGCGGGCAATGGTCTCGGCCGCCAGCACGCTCTGGCCCTTGCGGCGCGCGGCGCCAAGGTCCTGGTCAACGATCTCGGCGGCGCGCGGGACGGCTCCGGCGGTTCGGTCAGTGCGGGGCAAGCAGTGGTCGACGA
>DASXLF010000392.1:0-25146 GCA_036496405.1 Steroidobacteraceae bacterium
GGATGTAGGGCCGTTCATCCACCGGCAGCGTGTCATCCAGGGTCTGATAGCCCACCATTTCCGCACGCAGGTTCCAGATATCATCGCGATGTACGACCGCGATGCTGCGCGGCAGGAACGGCGTGCTGGTGCTCTCCGTGCCCTGGGTGAAGTCCTCGAAATATTCACCGTCGCTGACATTGTCGATGGCGGTATCAATACGCGTGTTCCAGCCCAACTGGTCGCGATCGATCAGGCGCACGAAGCTGCGGCTGTCTCCGGTCTGGCGATCGTATGGCATCACATTGGCCTCGAGAGTGCCGCGATTGGATTCCGTCAGCAGCCGATATTCAGCCCCCAGATCGATGCCGCGGGAGGTGTAGATCGTGGGCGTGATGGTGGCGTCCTGATTGGGCGCGATGTTCCAGTACCACGGCACTCCCAGGAATGCGCCGCTGCGGCTGGAGCTGCCGAAGTTCGGGAACAGCACACCGCTCTGGCGCGCGCTGCTGAGGGGGAAGGAGATCCACGGCAGATACGCGATCGGTATGCCCTCGAAATCCACGGTTGCTCCATGGCCGACGCCGCGGCCGGCAACGGTGTCGAGCGTGAGTTCGCGGGCGCGGATCTGCCAGTCCGCGCGCGGCGGCGGGCAGCTGCTGTAGGTCACATGATGCAAGGTGATGACCTTGTCCGGTGTCATCGACATCTGTTCGGCCGTGCCGTGTCCGGGTTGCTGCAGCAACTGGAATACGCCGTGACTGAACTGTGCACCTTGCTGGCTGTAGTGCCCGGAATCGCCTTGCAGCAGTACCACGGGATCGCGATAGCGCACCGCGCCGCTGGCTTGAATACTGTTGTCGTTGTGATCGTAAGTGAGTTTGTCGGCCTGAATCTCACGATCGCCCATGTGCACATCGACGTGCCCGGAAAGTTCCGTGCGGCCATCACTACCGCTGTTGAGTTCCTCGGACGTAGTGGTGACATCGCCGGTGAGCGCGCCGCCGGGGAGCAGCGGCGACTGGAGCGCGGTGCCGGCGGCGGCCGGGACGGTGGTCGCCGCCGCCAGCAGTACTGGGGCGGATTGCCAAGGCTCGACGCACGGGCCATCGGTCGCCTGCGCCGCCAGCGGCAGCGCGCAACACAGTGCCACGTGCCAGAGCGCGCGCAGATGCGAGGGGGAATCCATGTCGGCCTCATTATAATGACCGCTCGCGGCATAAGGTTTGTCCATGCACATGAGCGCCGATTCACGACTCGATCAACTGCAGAACTGGCTGCGCGAGGATCTGCGATGGCCGCTGGTGCGAGTGGCGCCGGCTTCGGCCGATGCCAGCTTTCGACGTTATTTCCGCATCTGGCGACCCGACGGCGTCACGCGCATCGTCATGGACGCGCCGCCCGACAAGGAGGATGTCGCCCCTTATCTCAAGGTTTCGGAACTGCTCGCGCGCTGTGCGGTACACGTGCCGCGGGTCGAGGCCAGCGATGTGCGCCGGGGATTCGTGTTGCTGGAGGATCTCGGCTCGATCTCCTATCTGTCCCAGCTGCAGGCGGACGCGGGTGTCGAGGCGCTCTACCAGGATGCGCTAACGGCGTTACTGCGCATCCAGATCGGCGGCCGTGAACTGCATGGCCAGCTGCCGCAATACGATCGCCCGGTGCTGGCGCGCGAGTTGGAGTTGATGCCGCAATGGTTCTGCACGCGCCACCTGGGGCTCAGTCTCGGGGATACGGATCGTGCGTTGATTGAATCCACCTTCGAGTTCCTGATTGCCGAGGCGCTGGCACAGCCGCTCGTATTCGTTCATCGGGATTTTCATTCCCGCAATCTCATGGCGCTAAGCGCTGCCAATCCGGGAATCATCGATTTTCAGGACGCCCTGGCCGGTCCGTCGGCATACGACCTGGTATCGCTGCTCAAGGACTGCTACATCGACTGGCCGCGCGCACGCGTTGAGGGCTGGGTACGCGGCTACCGCACACGCCTGATTGCCGCCGGCGGTGATGGCGGCCGCGATGACTCGCTATACCTGCGTTGGTTCGATCTCATCGGCCTGCAGCGGCACATCAAGGTGCTCGGGATATTTGCCCGTCTTTGGTACCGCGACGGTAAACGCGGCTACCTCGACGATCTTCCGCGCACGCTGGGGTACGTGCGCGATAGCGCGCGCCGCTATCCCGAACTACAGCAGTTCTCGCAGTGGGTGGAGACGCGGCTGGTGCCCGAACTGGCGCCGGCCAACGCTCGGGTGCGCGCCGGAGCGCCGGTATGACGCAGTCGGCGGCGCCGATGCGGCGTGCCATGGTGCTGGCAGCCGGGCGCGGCGAGCGCCTGCGGCCGCTGACCGACCGCACGCCCAAGCCGCTGCTCACCGTGCTGGGCAAACCCTTGATCGTCTATCACCTGGAGCGACTGGCACGCGGGGGCGTGCGCGAGGTGGTGATCAATCTCGCCTGGCTGGGGCCGCAGATTCGGGCGGCGCTGGGCGACGGCAGTAACTGGGGCCTGTCGATCCGCTACAGCGATGAAGGCGCGCGCGCGCTCGAGACCGGCGGCGGCATTTTCAAGGCTCTTCCCTGGCTGGGCGGCGAGCCATTCCTGGTCGTCAATGCCGATGTCTACAGCGACTTCGAATTCGCCACTTTGCAGATCGCCGCCGACGCCTGGGCGCAGCTGCTGTTGGTACCCAACCCGGCACATCATCCGCAGGGCGACTTCGCGCTGGAACAGGGTCGCATAGTCGCACACGGCACGCCGCGCTATACCTACGCGGGAATCGGCATATTTCGGCCGGAACTGTTCGATGGCTGCCAGCCCGGGCGCTATGCGCTGTTGCCCCTGCTGCAACGGGCAATCGACGCGCAGCGCCTGCAAGGCGAGCTGTACCGCGGTCAGTGGACCGACGTCGGTACCGCCGAGCGGCTTGCGGCCCTACAGTGACCGGCGGTTCGCGGCGGCGCGTCGGCAATTCCGCTAAAATTGCCGTATGAAGCCCATTCCCTACAGCGGTGAAGCCGAGGCTGCCCCTATCGCACGCAGCGGCGAGAAGTACCTGACGCCTCAGGGCTTCAGCGCCATCAGGGACGGCGTCAAGCCGCGCGGCGCGGACGATCGCCGCGGACTCATGGGCAAGCCGGGATGGCTGCGGGCATCGATCGCCGTCGGCGAGGGCTACGATTTCGTTCGCCGCACGGTACGCGAACATCGACTGGCCACGGTATGCGAAGAGGCCAAGTGCCCGAACATCGGCGAGTGCTGGAATGCCGGTACTGCGACCATCATGCTCATGGGCGCGGTGTGTACACGCGCGTGCCGCTTCTGCGCCGTCGATACCGGCAACCCCCACGGCTGGCTCGACGCCGGCGAGCCGACCAATCTTGCCGACAGCGTCGAGCTGATGCGACTCAGATACGTGGTGCTGACCTCGGTCAATCGCGATGACCTGCCCGACGGTGGCGCAGGCCACTACGCGGCCTGCATCCGCGCGATCAAGCAACGCGACCCCGCGATCGCCGTGGAAGCGCTGACGCCTGACTTTCAGGGCGTATTGCGCGATGTGGAGACGGTGCTCGCTGCCGGGCCGGAGGTATTCGCCCAGAACGTGGAGACGGTACGCCGGCTGACGCACCCGGTACGCGATCCGCGCGCCAGCTATGAGCAGACGCTGGCCGTGCTGTCGCACGCCAAGCGGCATCGGCCGCAGGTGCTGACCAAGACCAGCCTGATGTTGGGCCTGGGGGAAACCGACCAGGAGATTGCCGAGTGCATGTCGGATCTGCGCGCAGCGCGCGTCGATGTGCTGACGCTCGGGCAATATCTTCGTCCCACCACGCACCATCTGGGGGTGCAGCGCTTCGTTACGCCCGAGCAGTTCGAAGGCTATCGCGCCTGGGGTCTGGCACTCGGCTTTCGCGAGTGTGTCGCCGGTCCGCTGGTGCGATCGAGCTATCGCGCTGAACGTGTGCTCGCGGGCAACAACGTCGGATTGAGCCATTCGTGAGCAGCGCGCAGACAGTGCGGGCAGCGCCCACGGCGTCCGTGGTCCCGGAGATCCACTGGCTGGGCCGAGTCGCTTACGAGTCGAGCTGGCGTGCCATGCAGCGCTATACCCAGGAGCGCGATGCTGCCTCAGCCGATCAAATCTGGCTGCTCGAGCACGAACCAGTATTCACGTTGGGCATGAACGCCGACCGCTCCCACCTGCTGGCGCCGGGGAATATTCCGGTGGTGCAGATCGATCGCGGTGGCCAGGTCACTTATCACGGGCCGGGCCAGCTGGTGGTGTACCTGCTGATGGACGTGCGTCGCGCCGGCCTCGGCGTGCGCGACCTGGTGAACGCGCTCGAGCGCAGCGTGATCGAATATGCGGCCCGCTTTGGTATCGCGGCGCAGCGCCGCGCCGGCGCTCCCGGTGTATTTGTCGAGCAGCGCAAGCTTGCCAGTATCGGGCTGAGAATCCGCCGCGGCGCCAGCTATCACGGCCTCGCTCTGAACGTGCACATGGATCTCGAGCCTTTCCAGCGGATCAATCCCTGCGGCTACGCCGGGCTGGAGATGACCCAGCTGTCGCAGCTGGGTGGACCCGAAGACCTGGCGACGGTGGCGGCAGCAATCGCGCCATTGTTATCATCGCAGCTGGTGCGGCAATGATCGCATTGGGTCTATCGGCCGGCTTACTGCTGGTGCTGCTACTGCTGGTGGTGCTGGTGGCGATTCCGATCAAGATCGGGGCTCATCTGGCCGGCGCCCGGCGCACAGGTATTGCCTGGTGCGCACTGGCCGCGGTAGTGGGAGTAATGGCAGGCGATTTGACGGCGCACCTGTTCGGGGGCTTGCTCGGAGGCGCACTGGCGGCGTTCCTGGGATTCATCATCGCTATTCACTACCTGCTCGGAACCAGCATCGCAGGGGCCCTGGGACTGACGATCGTCGCGCTTCTGGTATCGCTGCTGGGTCTCATGGCACTGACCCATTTCTCATTCGCACCGGCCGTCCCTGTTGGCGGCTGGGCCATCTAGTCCGCTGGCGCTGCCCGTGTTATCGCTGCCCGCAATCCGGCTCGCCACCTCCCGGGACGCGGCCATGATCGCCGAGATGTCGCGCGACTACATCGAGTACGGCCTCGGATGGAGCTGGACGGCGGCGCGCGTGCTCGCGGCCGTGAACGACCAGGCCACTAACGTTGCGGTGCTGGCCGAATACGCAGCACTCGCCGGCTTCGGCATCATGCACTACGGTGATGAGACCGCGCATCTGGCATTACTTGCGGTGCGCCCCAATCAGCAGCAGCGCGGCATCGGTGCGCTGCTGATGGCGTGGCTGGAGAAGCCGGCGCTGGTCGCCGGTATTGACTGCATTCGACTCGAAGCCCGCGTCGACAATCCCAACGCGATCGGTTTTTATCGCAAGCAGGGCTTCCGGGAGGCGGGCCGGATCGCCGGCTACTATCGCGGCGCCATCGACGCGGTGCGCCTGGAAAAACGGCTCGGAGTCGGCTTGCATGCGCCGCGCGATTGAACGGCACTGGTGACCCGTGGGACGCGCGCGACTGGAAGCCTTCAGCGACGGCGTGATCGCCATCCTGATCACCATCATGGTGCTGGATCTGCGGCCTCCGGCTGGCGAAAACGTGCACTCGTTGCTGCCGCTGTGGCCGGTGTTCAGCAGCTACGTACTGAGCTTTCTGTATCTCGGAATCTACTGGAACAACCATCATCATATGTTCTCGGTTACCCACAAGGTGACCGGGCCGATCCTGTGGGCCAACCTGCACCTGCTGTTCTGGTTATCGCTGGTGCCATTCGCGACCGCCTGGATGGGCGAAAATCATTTCGCCGCCGCACCCTCGGCCCTTTACGGCGTGGTTCTGTTCATGGCGGCAATGGCATTCTGGATTCTGCAGCAGCGCATTATCGCCTCGCAGGGTCCGCGCTCGCCGCTGCGCCAAGCCGTCGGCCGCGATTGGAAGGGCAAGCTCTCACCGCTGTTCTATCTGGCAGCGATACCGGCGGCTTTCATCTCGCACTGGATCGCGGCGGCGCTTTATCTGCTGGTAGCGCTCATCTGGCTGGTTCCTGACCGGCGCATTGAACGCCTGGTGCACGAGGGATAATGCGTTGAAGCACAACCCGTCGCGGGGTAGCATCGGTTGATGAGAAGCCTCGTCGTTCACTTGGTGGTCAGTGCACTGCTGCTCTGGCTGGTCAGCCAGTTCGTAACTGGTATCCACATCGCCGGATTCGGCTCGGCACTGCTGGCAGCATTGGTGCTCGGGTTGGTGAATTTCCTGGTGCGACCGATCCTGGTCCTGATCACGCTTCCGATCACCATACTGACGCTCGGATTGTTCCTGATCGTCATCAACGCTCTGATGCTGATGCTCACGGGCGCCCTGGTATCGGGATTCAGGGTCGATAGTTTCGTCTCGGCAATCATCGCGGGCATTCTGCTCGGTCTGTTCAACCTCGTGGTGAGCGCGCTCACGCACCGCGGCAGGAAATAGCGCGTAGCGCCGCCTGGCCGGAGTTCCTGCGTACGCTGGAGCGTCGCGGCCGAGCCAGAATCGGCGTAGGCGCGCAACTGCTGTGCGATGGCGAGCCGGCCGGCCATTTTTTCGGTGACTTCGTCGCGCTGGCCGAGGCGCCGGCGCGTTCCAGCGTGCCGCCGGTCAGGGAGAACAGCGATGCATAAGAGCAAGTTGGCCGGCTTCATCATCGACTGTCAAACCGATCAGTTGCAGCCGGCCGCGCATTTCTGGAGTGCCGCTCTGGGCATGCCGACGCGCGCGCTGCCGGGAGAAGACGCGCAAAAGTATATCGAGCTGGTGGACCCGCTGGTGCAGATGCACGTGGAGGTTCAATCGGTATCGCACGCCAGCCGGGTACATCTGGATATCGAGAGCGATGACATCGAGGCCGAGGTACGCCGGCTGGAAACGCTGGGCGCCAGGCGTATTGCCCAGATCAGCACCTGGTGGGTGATGGAAGCTCCCACCGGCCAGCGGTTCTGCGTGGTGCGCGCGGTCTCACCCCAATTCGCCAGCCAGGCCAGTACCTGGCCCTAGAGCACCAGCAGCACCTGCGGGCACTGTTTGAGCGCTTGGAACAGCGCCGCGATCTGCGTCTCACCCGTGGCGCGGATGACATAAGTTATGCCGGTGAAGTGGCTTTGTGCCGAGCTGCGCTCGGTCACCGCTGCCAGGTCTACCGGGCCGGCGTGCAGTTCGACTATCGCATCCACCCGGCTGCGCACACCGGGTTCCGCTCGCACCATCACTTTGATCGGATAGTCACATGGGAAGCTCACCCGCTCGGGGGTGGATCCGGTAATTTCACTGGCCATAAGTCGTTCAGTTTATTACAGCAGTTTGTAACCTGTGTAGGACGTGTCCGACATCGTATGAGCTTGATTTTGGGGTCGTTGTGATACACTAACCAACGATCGTCGACCGTCCGCGTTTCGATTGTCGAGCCGAACAGCCTGCGATCATGGTGACAGGATCTACGCTTCGACGGCTCGTGAGAAGCTCTCTCCCTGACCTCAGTGGTTGCTCCTGCCGTAATTGGATCTTCAAGGATCGAACTGTTCGGAGAGTGTGACTTTTATGGCGAAGATTTATGTAGGTAACCTACCGTTCACGGCCAGCGAGGCCGAGGTGCGAACGCTGTTTGCGCAGCATGGCACCGTAGAAGCCGTATCGCTGCCGACCGATCGTGAGACCGGTCGTCCGCGTGGCTTTGGATTTGTCGAGATGAGCCAGGCGGATGCCGCTCGTGCAATCCAGAGTTTGAATGGCTATTCGATGAATGGTCGGCCGTTGCGCGTAAATGAGGCCCAGGACAAGCCGCGCACCGGCGGCGGCCGTCCGGGGGGCGGTGGCGGCGGTGGCTTCCGTGGCAACGGCGGCGGTGGCGGCGGTGGTGGTGGCGGGCGCTGGTAGGCGATTCGCGAAATGCGATAAAAAGGCCCGGTTCATCCGGGCCTTTTTTTGCGCGGTCCCAAGCCCGCGGCGGCGCGTTATGCTGCCGCACCTGAGCAGCGGCAAAAGGAAGCGGACGTGTCCGCGCAAGAGCGAAATCAATCACTGCAGTTTCCCGGACGCATCGGGCTCGGTACCTGGAAAATGGGCGCCGCGCGCGCTGCCCATACTAAGGAAGTTGCCGCGGTGTCGCACGCGCTTGCGGTGGGCTATCGACTGTTCGATACCGCTGAGATGTATGCCGACGGCGGCGCCGAACGCATCCTTGGCAGCGCGCTGCAGTCCTTCGGGCGCTCGCGGCGTAATGAGCTGTTCATCGTCAGTAAGGTGCTGCCGGAAAATGCCTCGCATCGCGGCACGCTGCGCGCCTGCGAGGCATCGATTGCCCGCATGGGGTGCGAGTACTTGGATATGTACCTGTTGCACTGGCGTGGAGCGCATGCGTTCCGCGAGACGCTGCAGGCATTCGCTGAGCTGCGCCAGCGCGGGCTCATTCGCCACTACGGCGTCAGCAATTTCGATGTCACCGATCTGGCGCAATGGCGCGAGAGCGAGCAGGCGCTGGGCCTGCCCGCGATGCAATGCAATCAGGTGTACTACTGTCTGGAATCGCGTGGCATTGAGTTTGCGCTATTGCCTTGGCAGCGCGAACGCGGCATCCAGACCATGGCCTATGCGCCACTGGGACTGGGTGCGCTGGCGCGCAATTCGGCGTTGGCGCGCATGGGAGATGAGCGCGGCATCAGCGCGGCGCAGATCGCGCTCGCCTGGGCGGTGCGACAACCCGACGTGACTGCGATTCCAAAGTCGGTGGAACCGCAACGCATCGAGCAGAACCTGCAGGCGGCACAGTTGCGCCTGAGCGCCGCCGAAATCGCGCAGCTTGATCAGTTGTTTGCGGCTCCGCGTTCCAAGCATCCGCTGGCTACCACCTGAGGTTGCAAACGGTGGAATGTCTGATCAGCACGCAGCAGCTGGCGCGTGAGCTCGGGGCGCCCGACCTGGTGCTATTCGATGCTTCACTGTACATGCCCGCCGAGCAGCGCGATGCGCGCGCCCTGTATGGTTCGGAGCACCTGCCCGGGGCCCGCTTCTTCGATATCGATCAGATCGCCGATATCGAGTCGACACTGCCGCATATGGCCCCCACCGCCGCGCGCTTCGAGCACTTGGTCGCGGCCCTGGGCGTGAGTAATCGGCATCGCGTGGTGTTCTACGATCAGAAGGGAATCTTCTCGAGCGCACGCGCCTGGTGGCTCATGGGTCTGTTCGGTCACGAGCGTGCCGCGGTGCTCGACGGTGGCTTGCCGAAGTGGCGGCGTGAGGGGCGGGCGTTGCGTAGCGGTGAGGAGCCGGCCGCGGTCCCCGGCGTGTTCCGCGCGGCCTACAACGCCCGCTATCTGCGTGGGCTGGGCGACATTTGGGCCAATCTGCCGGTGCTGCGGGAACTGGTGCTCGATGCCCGCTCCGCCGACCGGTTCTTTGCGCGCGTGCCCGAGCCGCGCGCCGGCCTTCGTGCCGGGCACATACCCGGCAGCCACAACCTGCCCTACACCAGTTTGCTGGAGAACGGTGAGACCCTGCTGGCGCCGGATGTGCTGCGGGCGCGATTTGCAGCCGCGGGTGTCGCCGCTCATAGCGCGGTAGTCACGAGTTGTGGCTCGGGATTGACGGCGGCGGTGCTGAGTCTGGCCCTGGAAGTGGCGGGATTGCCGCGCGGGGCACTGTACGACGGATCCTGGGCGGAGTGGGGTGCGCGCGAGGACACGCCGGTGGAGCGCTGAGCCGTACTCCTACAGATTTATCAGAGGCGTTGCCCTATCGCGGCAAGCGACACAGTTCATACCCTTGGACGCAGTAAAAAATTGCGTCATTCATAGGGGAGAGCCCAATGCCGTTGCGCACTATTCTGATCGTCATCCTGGTGCTGCTGCTGATCGGGGCCTTTCCGATCTGGCCTTACAGCAGTTCCTGGGGTTACTACCCGACCGGCGGGCTGGGCACGCTGCTGATTATCCTGCTGATCCTGGTCTTCACCGGAGTGTTGTAAACGTCGCGCGCGCCGGCCGTGGCAGCACGGCTGGCGCCGGTGCCGACGGCCGCAGGTCGCTTGGCGCCGGGCCTGCCAATGGCATAGGGTAGCCGGATCTATCCAGCGACTGCGTCCATGCCGCCTGCGACCGAAGCCACAAAATCGACGTCCGGTTCCGCGCCGCCGAGAAAAATCGACGGCCTGCGGATCATCGCGCTGTTCAAATTCATGAAGGCGCTGCTGCTGATCCTGACCGGCTATGGCGTGCATAAGCTGCTCGATCCCGAGCTGTTCGAGAAGATTCGCACTTGGTCGGCCACGCTGACCGACCGCGTGGATCAGCGGCTGGTGTTGCATGCGCTGTCCTGGGTCGAGGGTCTGGGTCCTGACCGGCTGCATCTGGTGCTCGCCATTACCATCGCCTCCACCGCGGTGGTGCTGACCGAAGGCATAGGCTTGTGGTTGCGGCTGCGCTGGGCCGAGTGGATCACGGTGGTGGCGACCACATGCTTTATTCCATTCGAACTCTGGGAGCTGTTCACGCGCCCGTCCGGCCGGCGGATGACAGTGGCAATCACGCTCGTGGTGAATCTGCTGATCGCATTGTATCTGGCAAATCGCCTGCGACTGGCGCATGAGCGCGAGCGACGAGAGTCATGAAGGCTGAGGAAACTCAACGGACGGGTGCCGCGATTGTCCATGCGGGCGGCTGTCACTGCGGCCGTGTGCGCTTCGAAGTGCTGGCGCCCGCGCAACTGGAGGTAACGGACTGCAACTGCTCGATCTGCGCCAAGTCGGGCTACCTGCATCTGATAGTCCCCGGTGCGCGCTTCAAACTGCTATCGGGCGCGGAGCAACTCACCAGTTATCAATTCAATACCGGTACCGCGAAGCATTTGTTCTGTGCGGTCTGCGGCGTCAAGTCGTTTTACGTACCGCGCAGTCACCCCAACGGCTATAGCGTTAACGCCCGCTGCCTCGATGCGGGCTCGTTTAGCGGCATGCATGTGAGCGCCTTCGATGGCCGGAATTGGGAGCAACAGTCCTTGAATCTTCTGGAAACCTGAGATGTATACCGTCTATGGCATGTCGAGTTCGGGCAATTGCTACAAGGTGCGTCTGCTGCTGGAACAACTGCGGGCGCCTTACCGGTGGGTGGAGATCGATACCCGCAGCGGGCTCACGCGCATGCCCGACTATCTGGCCAAGAATCCGAATGGCCGGGTGCCGCTGCTCGAGCTGGCGCCCGGACAATACCTGGCGGAATCCGATGCCATTCTGTTCTACCTGGCCGAAGACTCGGTTTTCTGGCCCAGCCACAAACGCGAGCGCGCCGAAGTGCTGCAGTGGATGTTCTTCGAGCAGTACAGTCACGAGCCCTATGTTGCGGTAGCGCGCTATATCTCTATCGCGCTACCGGCGGACCATGAACGCCGCGGCGAGCTGCCGCGCCTGCGCGAGCGTGGCAATCAGGCATTGGCGGTCATGGAGCAGCACCTGTTGCGGCGGCAGTTCTTCGTCGGCGACCGCTATTCCATCGCCGATATCGCGCTCTATGCCTACACGCACGCGGCGGCCGACGGGGGTTTCGACTTGCAGCCGTATCCGGCGATCAGTGCGTGGCTGGCGCGTGTGCAGCAGCAGGCGAATTTCGTGCGCATGCCCTCCATGGAGCCCGTTTGATGGCCGAACCGACCATCATGTGTCCCAACTGTCGTACCGAGATTCGACTGACCGAGTCGCTGGCTGCGCCACTGATCGCAGCGACCCGCGCCCAGTTCGAGTTGCAGTTATCGCAGAAGGATGCGCAGATTCGGCAGCGCGAGCAGGCGGTGCGCGAGCAACAGCATGCGCTCGAGCAGCAGGTGGCCGACCGGGTCGAAGAACAGCTCAAGGCCGAGCGCACGCGTCTGATCGCCCAGGAAGCGAGGAAGGCGCGCTTGGTCAGCGCTGCGGAACTGGAGAGCAAGACTCGCGAACTTGCCGAGGCGCAGGAAATCCTCAAGACGCAGGGACTCAAGCTTGCCGAGGCGCAGAATGCGCAGGCCGAGCTGCTTCGCAAGCAGCGCAAACTGGATGAGTTGCAGCGCGAACTGGAACTCACTATCGAGCGCCGTGTCAGCGACGGCCTGGCCGAGGCGCGGACGCTGGCCCGGCGCGAGGCTGAGGAAGGGCTCAAGCTCAAGGTGATGGAAAAGGACCAGACCATCGCCTCGATGCAGCAGAAGATCGAGGAGCTCAAGCAGCGCGCCGAACAGGGCTCGCAACAACTGCAGGGCGAGGTGCAGGAGCTCGAACTCGAAAGCCTGCTGCGACTGAAGTTTCCCTTTGACCTGGTGGAACCGGTAGCCAAGGGCGAATACGGCGGCGATGCGCTGCAGACCGTGGTCAGCACCGGCGGCAGCTCGTGCGGTGCCATTCTCTGGGAGTGCAAGCGCACCCGGAACTGGAGCGACGGCTGGCTCGCCAAGCTGCGCGAGGATCAGCGCTGCGCCAAGGCCGAGTTCGCGGTTCTGGTCAGCCGCGCTTTGCCGAAGGAGATCGAAACCTTCGATGTGGTCGATGGCATCTGGGTAACGCATCCGCGCTGCGCTTTGCCCGTGGCGACGGTACTGCGGCATCTTCTGCTGCAGCTGCGCGGCGCACGGCAGGTAGCCGAGGGTCAGCAGACCAAGACCGAGATGGTCTATCAGTATCTGACCGGCCCGCGCTTTCGCCAGCGGATCGAGGCCATCGTCGAGGCATTTACCACCATGCACGAAGACCTCGACCGCGAGCGCAAGGCGATCATGAAACAATGGGCAAAGCGCGAGGAGCAGATCGAGCGTGTCATGGGCGCCACCGTCGGCTTATACGGCGATCTGCAGGGCATCGCCGGCAAATCGCTGCAGGAGATCGAGAGCCTGGAGCTGCGCGCGCTCGAGTTCGACGCGCCGCCACGGGTTTGAGCTAATTCCGGTCGGCCAGCGCCTGCCGTAGCGATTGCACTTCGGCGCGCAGCTCGCTCACCTGACGTTCCACTGCCGCGAGCCGCTCAATGGTTGCCGGCTGTTCGGTTACCGGTGCGCCAGCGCCAGACGGGGTGACGAGCGAGGCCGCGGCCGGTGCCGCCAGCACTTCGCCGCTGAACAGGTGCGCATAGCGCGCGTCGCGCCGTCCGGGCTCGCGTGGCAGCCGTACCACGCGCGCGCCGCCCTCGTGTTGCGCCAATTGTTCGAGCGCCGCCTCGACCTGAGCCACGTCGGTGAACTCGGCCATGCGGCTGGCGCGCGAACGCAGTTCGCCCGGGGTTTGCGGTCCTCGCAGCAGCAGCTCGCAAACGATCGCTCGTTCCTGCGGTGTAAATTGCAGCGTACTGAATTCAGTATTGCAGAAAAGCTGCTGAAACTTCGGCACCCGGCTGCCGAAGCCCGACTTCTCGAGCACCAGGTGCTTGCGCATCAGAGTGTCGAGTACATCCTGCACCGCGCGCTCGTCCAGCTCGAGCACTGGATCGCGATTGCTTTTCTGATTGCAGGCCAGTACCAATGCGTTCAGAGACAACGGGTACTGATCCGGAGTAGTGATCTGTTTTTCGATCAGGCTGCCGATTACGCGCGCTTCGAGTGCGGAGAGCTGCGGGATCATCGCGCGACTGCCTTGGGCATCGGATTAAAACCACCCGAATCACGGGAACGCGCGCACAATGCGCCGCGAAGCCCGTGCCTGCAAGAGCCCGCGCCATGAACACCAGAGCGCCTGAATCCGACCAGCCGAAGGAAATTGCCAGCGGTACCTTGGCTTACTATGAGTGCAGCGCCGAGCGCTTCCGAGCCGGCACCAGCGATCATGATGTCAGCCAGAACATCGCCGCGCTGTTGCGCCACATCGAGGGCCAGCCGCCGTACTCCATTCTCGACTTCGGCTGTGGGCCGGGGCGCGACCTTGAAAGCCTCCGGGCACTGGGTCACAGCGCGGTCGGTCTGGATGGCGCCGCAGCCTTCGTACGCATGGCACGCGCGCGCGGCGGCGAAGTGTGGCAGCAGGACTTCCTGAATCTCGAGCTGCCGCGCGCCCGCTTCGACGGTATTTTTGCCAATGCATCGCTGTTCCACGTGCCGTCCTCGGAATTGCCGCGTGTATTGCAGCAATTGCATGCCGCATTGAAGCCCGCGGGTGTGCTGTTCAGTTCCAACCCGCGCGGGTGCAACCAGGAAGGCTGGGAACACGGTCGCTATGGCGTCTACCATGATCTGCCCGCGTGGCGGCGTTTTCTATCCGCGGCGCAATTCCAGGAACTCGAGCACTATTATCGGCCGACGGGGTTGCCGCGCGAGCAGCAGCCGTGGCTCGCGAGTGTCTGGCGCCGAATGGATCGATGATGCTCGGTCAGTCGGTCCAGTACGCTTCGATGAGCCCATGCATGCGTCGCCAGAGCGGCCCGGGGCGGCCATTGCCCACCGGTTTGCCATCCAGCGTCGTGACCGGCAGCACACCGCGGGTGGCGGCAGTGAGCCAGATTTCATCGGCGGCACGCAATTGTGCCTCGCTGATCGCGACGCTGCGGCGCTTAATGTCATGGGCATCGGCCAGTTCCTCGAGCAGACTACGTGTGGTGCCGGGCAGCAGCTGATGCGAGTTCGGCGGCGCACGTACCTCCTGCTCCACCACGACGTATACCGTGGATGCGCTGGCGTCGGTGAGCCAGCCATCACGCAATAGAATGGTCTCGCTGGCCCCCGCGTCCACCGCCTGCTGGCGCAGCAGCACGTTGGCCAGCAGTGCCACCGACTTGATGTCGCAACGCGCCCAGCGACTGTCGCTCGCGGTAATGCAGGCGATGCCGCGTTCCAGAGTCTCAGCGTCGGTCGTGGGCAAAGGCGCGCAGAAGGCAAACACCGTCGGTTCGATTTCGGGCAGCGGCGCATGATTGCGGCCGTACTCGGCGCCGCGAGAGATCTGCAGGTAGACGTACAGGTCACCACCGCCGTTGGCGCGAATCAACTGCTCGATCAGCTGTCGCCAGCCTTGCTCGTCGTGCGGATTGCGAATGCGCAGCTCGCGCAGACTGCGTGCCAGGCGCGCCAGGTTTGCAGCCAGCCGTCGGGCTTGCCCGCGGCGCACCGCAATCACTTCGTAGATGCCATCACCGAACAGGAAGCTGCGATCGAGTGGCGAGATGCGCGCATCTCGCAACGGCAGCAGTTGGCCGTTCAAATAGCAGGTGGCCAGCGGCTCAGGCACGAGCTATTTCTGGAACCAGAGCAGTACGCTGTCGCTCAGGCGACTCCACATGCCGCCCGCCGGCACATTCGTCAGCGGATACAGCGGCACCGCGGTCACCAGCTTGCCGGAGACGATCACCTGCAGCTCTCCGACCGCGCTGGTGGTGGTGAGCGGTGCAATCAGGGGATGGCGCACGCTGGCATTGGTCTCGATACTGCCGCCCTGTCCGCGCGGTACGACGATGTTGATGTCGGTCGCGGGCCCGACCGGGAAATACTCCTCGCTCGCCTTGAACACCCTGGGCTTGAGCACCACGGCGCCGCGCTTCTTGACGTTCACGGTCTCGAAGAAGGTGTAGCCGTAGTTGAGCAACGAAGCACTCGCGTCTTCGCGTCCTTTAATGCTGTGCGATCCAAGCACCACCGTGATCAGACGCATGCCCTGACGTACCGCGGAAGTCACCAGGCAGTAGCCGGCGCTGTCGGTATGGCCGGTCTTCATGCCATCGACGCTGGCGTCGCGTTCGAGCAGTCCGTTGCGGTTCTGCTGGGTGATGTTGTTCCACACGAATTCGTGCAGCGAAAACCACTGGTAGTACTCAGGAAAGTCCCGGACCAGCGCCGTGCCGAGCTTGGACAGATCGCGTGCCGTGGTGTAATGGCTCGGCGCAGGCAGCCCGCTGCTGTCATCGAAATGCGTATTGGTCATGCCGAGGCGCTGGGCGTAGTCGTTCATGATCTGCACGAAGCCGGACTCGGTGCCGCCCACCCGTTCGGCCAGGGCAATCGTGGCATCGTTGCCGGACTGTACGATCATGCCTTTGATCAACACTTCGGCCGGAATCTGGCTGCCGACCTGCACGAAGGTGCGCGAGCCTTCGGCGCGCCAGGCGTGCTCGCTGATCGTGACCAGGTCCGTGAGTTTGAGGGTGCCGGCCTTGAGCGCGTGAAACACGGCGTAACAGGTCATGAGCTTGGTCAGACTCGCCGGTTCCAGGCGGGTGTCGGCATTGCGCTCGGCCAGTACTTTGCCGCTCGTGTAGTCGATGAGGATGTAGGCCTTGGCATCGACATCGGGCGCGGTGGGAATGGTCGCGGGCGCACTGGACGCGGGCGCGGCCGCCGGTTTCGGTGTCGCTGTCGCTGTCGGTGCGGGGACGGTTGCGCTGGCGCTGGCGCACAGCGATACCAGACTCAGGGCAAACAGCAGTACGTTTGGTTTCATACGCCTTAGTGTAGCGGCACTGTTTAGTCTTGTGCGAGCCGCGCCCCGGGATATCCGAGCGCGGACAGGCGCGCGATCAGCTGATCGTACTCCGGCACGCTGGCAATCGGGCCGATGCGCACGCGCTGCAGCGGTTGCTCCGCGCTAGGCGCCAGGGTGAACACGTGCGCCAGACCGGCATCGCGCAGCTTTTGCGCCGCGCGGCGCGCGTTGTCGGCTTGCCCAAAAGCGCCGACCTGAATGTAGAAGCCGCCCACTGACGCCGCGGTGCTCGCCGGTGCTGGCGCGGCTGCCTGGGCGGCAGGTGCAAGCGGCGCGGTAATCGGCGGCACGTTGCTGACGCCGACACCGGCAGCCGAGGCGCCCGGAAGGGTGGCCGGCAATGCCGCCGTGGCCGCGGCACTGGCCGGGGTCAGTGCCTCGACCTCCACGAAGGCGGTGCCGTTGCGGATCATGTCGAGCCGGGTCGCGCCCGCGTACGACAAGTCGATGATGCGATTGGCAACGAACGGGCCGCGATCGTTGATGCGCACCACGATGCTGCGTCCGTTCGACAGGTTGGTGACGCGTGCGTAGCAGGGAATGGGCAGCGTCTTGTGCGCGGCAGTCATGGCGAACATGTCGTAGCGCTCGCCGGTGGCGGTGCGCAGCCCGTGGAAGTCCGGGCCATACCAGGAGGCGACACCGCGTTCGTGATAGCCCGAAGCGCTGGCGAGCACCACGTAACGATGGCCGCCAACCTCGTAGAACGGTGGATTGCCGGCGGCGCTGCGGGGTTCCGCGCGCGGTACCGCGTCGGCCATGCCGGGCGCATTCGCCGGCGGTGGCGGTATGCGGGCCGGTGCCGCCGGGCTGGCGCGGCGCGGAGTCTGCGCACAGCCGGCCAGCAGCAGGCCGGCGAGCAGCGCTACGCGTGCCAGCCGCGGCGTGCTCACAGCGCCGCCTGCTGCGCGATCTGCTGCCTGATCGCCATCGCCAGATCGTGCACTGCCATGGCGTACAGCGGGCTGCTGTTGTAGCGCGTGATTACCCAGAAATTCTGGAAGCCGATGCGATACGTCATGCCGTCCTGCTGCGGCGCTGCCAACAGCAGCGCCGGGGTCGAATCGGGCAGGGGTGATGCGACGCTCAATCCGCGCGCGCGCAGGCCGCCCAGTGTGTCGTTCAATGCCAGATGATCGGGCGGCGCAGGTTCTGATGTGCCCGCGAGCCGGGCATCGGCCAGCACTGGCGCGCCATACTGCCAGCCATACTGATGCAGGTAGTTGGCCTCGCTGGCGAAGATGTCGCCCCAATCGTTCCACAGGTCGCGGTGTGCGGCGTGCTGTGCGCTCACCGCGTAGCGGCGGTAACTGGAAGGCATGAACTGCAGCGCACCCATGGCGCCGGCGTACGAGCCGCGAATGCTCAACGGATCGAGGTGATCCTCACGGGCGAGCAGCAGGTACTCGCCGAGTTCCTTGCGAAAATACGGTGCACGCGGCGGATAGTCGAAGCTCAGTGTTGCCAGCGCATCGAGCACGCGATAGCGGCCGGTGCTGTGTCCGTACAGCGTTTCCACGCCCAGCACGGCCACCAGGTATTCGGGCGGTACCTGGTATTCCAGCGCGATCCGGTCGAGCAGTTCCTTGTGTTCCACCCACAGCTGCACGCCGGCTTCGATCCGCAGGTCCGTGAGCATGTGTGAGCGGTATTCCCACCATTGCATCGTCTTCTCGGCGGGGCGGGTCATGGCGTCGATGATCTTCGGCTGGCTCTCGGCCTGTGCCAGCACCGACGTGACCCAATCGCGATCCAGACCCTGACTTGTGAGTTGTTCGATGAAGCCCTGAATTTCCGGTCGCGTAAGGTCGAAGCGGGCGCTGGCTGCTGGCTCGGACGCGCTCACTGCGTGCGCCGCTGCCCACAGCAGCAGTGACAACCATAGGCGCCTCACGAACCGACCAGCTTACGGTGGGAGTACAGTCCCATTAGAATGCCGAAGCCCGCCAGCAGCGTTACCACCGAAGTGCCGCCGTAGCTGACCAGCGGCAAGGGCACGCCGACCACCGGGAGCAGTCCGCTGACCATGCCGGCATTGATGAATACATAGACGAAGAAGGTCAACGCCACGCACAGGGCCAGTAGCCGCGAGAAGGTATCGTTGGTCTGGGTGGCAAGCCAGACCGCGCGCGCGACGATGAACAGATACAGCGCCAGCAGACCGATCAACCCGATCAGCCCGAACTCCTCCCCCACCACTGCGAAGATGAAATCGGTGGAACGCTCGGGCAGGAATTGCAGCTGCGCCTGGCTGCCATTCATCCAGCCCTTACCGAACACGCCGCCGGAGCCGAGCGCGATCTGGCTCTGGATGATGTGGTAGCCCGCGCCCAGAGGATCGGTCTGCGGGTTGAGGAAGGTCAGCACCCGCTGGCGCTGGTAGTCGTGCAGGAAATTCCAACCCAGCGCCGCCGCCCCGATCATGCCCAGCAGCAATGCCAGTATCACGCGCAGCGACAGTCCGGCCATCAGCACCAGCAGGGCGCCGCTGGCGGCAATCAGCGCGGCGGTACCGAGGTCCGGCTGTATGGCTACGAGCCCGGCGGGCAGAAAGATGATCAGTGCCAGCACCGCGAGGGATTTCCAGTCCGGTGGCAGCGGCCGGTCGTGCAGATACCAGGCCGCGAGCATCGGTACTGCCAGCTTCATGATCTCCGAGGGTTGGAACTTGAACAATCCCAGGTTCAGCCAGCGCTGGGCGCCTTTGCCGATCACCCCGGTCAACTCCACCACCAGCAGCAGCACGATGCCCAGCAAATACAACCACGGTGCCAGCCGGCGCAGAAAATTGGGACTGGCATGCGTGAGCGCCAGCATGGCCGCCGTTCCCAGCGCCAGGCGCATCACCGTGCGCAGCACGGTATCGACGCTTTGTCCGGAGGCGCTGTAGAGAATCGCCAGTCCGTACAACGACAGCAGCGCCAGGCCCACCAGCAGCGGGCCGTCGAGGTTGAGCACCGACAACAGCCGTGCCGAGGCGGACAGGGTGCGGCGCGTGCGCGCGTAGCCCGAGTCCTCCACGGCCTCAGTCCGCCGCCTGGGATTCGGGGACCGCGGTTTCAGCGGCGTTGGAGGTACTCTGACGCAGCAGATACGCGTCCATGACTTTGCGCGCAATCGGTGCCGCGGCGCTGGCGCCGAAGCCGCCGTTCTCGACCAGCACGGCCACGGCGATGCGCGGGGCTTCCACTGGCGCGAAGGCAATGAACCAGGCGTGGTCCTTGAGCCGTTCGGCCACCTTCTGCGTAAGCGAGGTGCTGCGCGAGACCGTGTAGACCTGCGCGGTGCCGGTTTTCCCGGCGATGCTGTAGCTGGCGCCCTTGCTGATGGCCGCCGCGGTGCCGTAGGTGGCCGCTCCGACCATGCCGTTGAGAACCACGTCCCAGTCAGCGGCGCTCACGCCTGCGATCGGTGGATCCGCGATCGGGGCGACGGTCTGGATCTTGCCGGATCCGTCGCGGATTCCGGTCACCAGCCGGGGCCGGAAGCTCTTGCCGCGTTCGGCCAGGATCGAGGCCACGTGCGCCAGTTGCAGCGGCGTGACCAGCAGATAACCCTGACCGACGCCGAAATTGACGGTTTCACCGGGGAACCACACTTGGTCCTCGGGCCGCTTGAACGCTTTCTTCTTCCATTCGGGCGACGGCAGCAGCCCTGGTTTTTCGCCGCTGATGTCTATACCGGTCAATTCGCCATAGCCGAACGGCGCCATGAAGGCGGCAATGCGCTCGGCACCGACCGTGGCGGCGAGGTTATAAAAGTACACGTCGCAGGACTTGGCGATGGCATGAGTCATGTCGAGCCAGCCGTGCCTGCCGGTCCTGCCCTCGCGAAACAGCAGGCGGCTGTTGGGCAGGTGAAAGACGCCGGCACAGAATTCCTCTTTATTCGGGTCGGCCAGGTGATAGGTCAGCGCCGCCAGGGCGATGACCGGCTTGATGGTCGAGCCTGACGGGTAGGTGCCGCGCAGCGCGCGATTGAGCAGCGGCTTGTCGATATTCTCGGATAGTGAGGCGTATTCGCTGCGCGAAATGCCGCGCGCGAACTCGGCCGGGTCGAAGCCCGGCTCGCTGGCCAGCGCCAGCACATCGCCGTTGTTGGGATCGATGGCCACCACGGCGCCGCGGTGATCCCCCAGCCCCTCCTCGGCTGCCTGCTGCGCCGGCAGATCGATCGCCAGCATCAGATCCTCGCCGGGCGCGGGGGCCTGTGAATGCAGCACCGGCGCGTAGGCGCCCTGGCGCTGCACCGAGCGGCCCTGGGCATTGACGAGAATCTGACGAAAGCCGTTGTGGCCGTGCAACTGCGGCTCGAACGCGCTCTCCACACCGAGCTTGCCAATCAACGTGGTGCCGGCGTAGCTGGCGCGATCGATGTGCTCCAGATCCTGTTCGCTGATGGCGCTCACATAGCCCAGAGCGTGCACACCAAGTTCGCCGTATGGGTAGTGCCGGGTCTGGCGCGTGGCGAGGTCGACCCCCGGAAATTCGAAGCGATGCACGGCGAAGCGGCCGATTTCCTCATCGGTGAGTCTCAGCCGCACGGGCACGCTGTCGAAGCTGCGGCGCGAAAAGATGACGCGCCGCGTGTCCTCGAGCTCCTCGGGGTCGATGAGGCGCAGGTCCGCCAGTCGCTTGAGCGTGTTGTTGAGATCCGGGACCTGCTCGCGGATCAGCTCGAGCTGATAAGCGGGTTCGTTGTTGGCCAGCACATTGCCGCTGCGGTCGAGAATCAGGCCGCGGCTGGCCGGTATGGGGTCGAGCCGCACGCGGTTACCTTGGGATAGCTCGACGTAATAGTCATGGCGCAGCACCTGCAGGTAGCTCAATCGCGCCAGCAGCGCCAGTACCATGGCGCCGATCACCAGCATTGCCGCGAGCGTGCGCTGCGAGAAGATGCGCTGCTCGTTCCATTGGTCTTTGATGCGGACGCGGGAGCTCACGGCATTTCAACGTGTCGAATGAAACCGGCCGAGTACACCGGCCACCAGCGGCCAGATCAGGCCGCCTGTCAGCGTGTGCACCCAGCGCGTTGGCGTGGAAAGAGGATGGCCGCTCCAGCCATCGATCACCCAGAGCAGGAATTCATAAACCATCAGCGCCGCGAATACAAACAGCGATTGCTCAAAAACGGGCTTGGCCCGCACTAATAGGTGCAGGCGAATGGCCAGGTAGGTCGCGAACGCCAGCGCCAGCGCGTGCTCACCCAGCACCTGGCCCTGCAGCACATCGAGCGCCAATCCGCTGGCGAAGCCGAGCAGGATGCCGCCGCTGCGCGGGCTCATGATCGACCAGTACAGCACGGTGATTACCAGGAATTGCGGCCGCGCGATCGCCAGCCAGGTCGGGAGCGGCAGCACGGTCAGGACCAGGGCGATGATCGCGGTCAGTATGATGGTCAGGCCGGTGTTGCGATCGCTCATTCGTCGCTGTCCGGGATCTTCGGCGCCGCTTTGACCGCGGGTGCGGGAGCCGGCGCGATCGGCGGATTAGGCGCCGGTGCGTCCGGATGCGTGGGCTCGAATTCCAGCAGGATGACTTCACGGTCGCGTTCTACCGTGGCCAGCGGCTGGGCTCGCACCTGCGCCAGTATCTGATTGCTCTCGCGGCGCACGCCGGTAATGCGGGCAACCGGCAGGCCGGCGGGGAACACACCGCCGAGACCTGAACTCACCAGCAGGTCGCCGCTCTTGACGTCGGAATTGACCGCCAGATAGGGCAGCAGCAGCTCGCCCGAGTTGCCCGACCCCACGGCGATGGATCGAAGGTTGTTGCGTGTGATCTGCACCGGGATGGCGTGTTCCGGGTCGGTCACCAGGATCACTTCCGCGCTCCACGGACCCAGTCGTGCCACCTGCCCCAGCACGCCGGTGCCGTCGACCACAGTCTGATTGAGGCTCACGCCATCGCGCGCGCCCTTGTTGATCACCACGCGCTGGCGCAGCGGATCAGTCTCGACACTGATGATCTCGGCCAACTGTGAGTGCTTGATCAGCGCCGGCGGCACCGAGGCGCGCAGCTGCCGCAATTCGGCGTTCTCCTGCTCGAGCGCGGCTTCGCGGATCAGCTGCAGTTCCAGCTCGCGCTCGTGGGCGCGCAAGCGTTCATTTTCGGCGCGCAGCACCGCGCGGCTCTGGAAGGTCTCGGTCAACGCGCGCCAGCCCGCGCTTGGGGAGTTGACCACCACCTGTACCGGGTAGGCGGCGGCCTCGAGCACATAGCGCAGGCGCTGCTCCCAATGGCCATGCTGGTCGTAATACATGAGCACGACCGAGAGCACGGCGTAGATCGTGAAGCGCAGGCCGGGCGAGGGCCCACGCCCATACAGTGGTCGATCCACCTCGGTGCCAAAGACCGCCATGCGATCCTAGGGGCCTAAGTGGGCGCGGCGCATGCGCCGGTTACTCCAGACCGAAATGTCCAGGCCCCATCTGATCCATCAGCTCGAGAATGCGGCCGCCGCCGCGCGCGACGCAGGTGAGCGGATCATCTGCGACCACCACCGGCAGGCCGGTCTCCTCCATCAACAGTTTGTCGACGTCGCGCAGCAACGCGCCGCCTCCGGTCAGGACGATGCCGCGTTCGGCAACATCCGCGCCGAGTTCCGGTGGGGTCTGCTCCAGGGCCTGTTTGACCGCGCTGACGATGCCCTGCAGCGGTTCCTGCAGCGCTTCGAGGATCTCGTTACTGTTGAGGGTGAAGCTGCGCGGCACACCTTCGGAGAGGTTGCGGCCCTTGACCGACAATTCGCGCACCTGGGTGCCTGGGTAGGCCGAGCCGATCTCGATCTTGATGCGCTCAGCCGTGGCCTCGCCGATCAGGATGCCGTAGTTGCGGCGCACGTAGTTCATGATCGCATCATCGAAGCGATCGCCGCCGATACGCGCAGAATTGGCATAGACGATGCCGTTAAGCGACAGCACCGCCACCTCGCTGGTGCCGCCGCCGATGTCGAGTACCATCGAGCCGCGCGCTTCCTGTACCGGCAGGCCGGCACCCACCGCGGCGGCCATGGGCTCGCTGACGATGGCGACGTTGCGCGCGCCGGCACCCTCGGCGGATTCGCGGATCGCGCGCCGCTCCACCTGGGTCGAGCCGAACGGTACGCAAACCAGCACTCGCGGCGAGGGCTTCAGGAAGCGATTGCCGTGTACTTTATTGATGAAGTACTGCAGCATCTTCTCGGTATAGGTGAAGTCGGCGATGACGCCGTCCTTCATCGGGCGTACCGCCGTGATGTGTCCCGGTGTGCGACCGAGCATGCCTTTGGCCTCGGCGCCGACCGCGACGATGATCTTGCCGCCGCGCGAGGGCTCGTCCTGGACCGCGACCACGGACGGCTCGTTGAGTACGATGCCCTTGTCGCGCACGTAGATGAGGGTGTTGGCGGTACCCAGATCGATCGACAGATCGCTGGAGAAGTAGCCGCGCAGGCGTTTGAACATGAGGCGGCGGACCTTTGAGTGGGCTGACGTAAAGCGGGCGCTAATCTAGCAACCGACAGGACATTGCACAAGGCGAGGTGTATGATTTCGCGCCGTTTTTTCTGCAGAATTTGAACAAGTCCACATGAGCCTCAACCGCCGCGACATTGAGAATATTGCCTATCTGGCGCGCCTCGCGCTGACTGAGAACGAGATCCCAGTTTACGTCGAGAGCCTGTCGCGGATCATGGCGCTGGTCGGGGAGCTCGAGCGTGCCGATACCAGCCAGGTCGAGCCAATGGCGCACCCGCTGCCCGGACAGCGCCAGCGGCTGCGGGCGGACGTGGTCAGCGCCACCGACCAGCATCAGCTCTACCAGAGCAGTGCGCCGCAGGTGCAGGCCGGACTGTACCTGGTGCCGCGAGTGATCGAATGAGCGCGCTGCACGAACTCACGGTGGCCGAGCTCTCCACGGCGCTGCGCACGCGCGCGGTCTCGAGCGTCGAGCTCACCCGCGCCTTGCTGGCGCGCATCGCGCAGCACCAGCAGGGGCTCAACGCCTTCATCAGTGTGCTGGCTGAGGCGGCGATCGCCGAGGCCGAACGAGCCGATGCGCGTCTTGCCGCCGGTGAGAGCGGAGCCCTGATCGGCGTGCCGATTGCTCACAAGGATATCTTCTGTACCAGCGGACAGAAGACCACGTGCGGCTCGCGCATGCTGGCGAACTTCGTCTCGCCCTACGATGCCACCGTGGTCGCGCGGCTGCGCGCTGCCGGTGCGGTGCTGCTGGGCAAGACCAATATGGATGAGTTTGCCATGGGCTCCTCCAACGAGACCAGCTACTACGGCCCGGTGCACAACCCGTGGGACCTCAAGCGCGTTCCGGGCGGCTCCTCGGGCGGTTCGGCGGCGGCAGTGGCGGCGCGTCTGACGCCGGCGGCCACCGCCACCGACACCGGTGGTTCGATTCGCCAGCCCGCGGCGCTGTGCGGTGTCACCGGCCTGAAGCCCACCTACGGACGGGTATCGCGGTTTGGCATCGTCGCCTTTGCCTCGAGTCTCGATCAGGCCGGCGTGCTGGCGCGCAGCGCCGAGGACTCGGCGCTGCTGCTGTCGGCAATGGCCGGCTTTGATGAGCGTGATTCGACCAGCGTCGAGCTGCCGGTGCCCGATTACCTCGCCACCCTCGATCAGCCGCTCAAGGGATTGAAGATCGGGCTGCTCAAGGAATTCTTCGATACCGGGCTCGATCCGGAGAA
>DASXLF010000393.1:0-2669 GCA_036496405.1 Steroidobacteraceae bacterium
CCCGAACCGGCGGGGAACATCGACTTGGGTGGTTCCCGGAAGGCGATCGACACGATGCGGGCGCCGTCGGCCATGTGTTTGCCGGTGCGCAGGTAGAAGGGCACGCCGGCCCAGCGCCAGGTATTGATCTCGGCTTTGAGCGCGACAAATGTCTCGGTCATGCTCCCCGGCGGCACGCCCGGTTCCTGCAGGTACCCCGGCACCGGTTTGCCTTCGACGGCGCCGGCGCGATACTGGCCGCGCACTGTCTTCTGCTGCACGTCGAGCTCGCTCATGGGCTTCAGCGCGCGCAGCACTTTCAGTTTTTCATCGCGCATGGCGTCGGCGTCGGCCGAAGCGGGCGGCTCCATGGCGAGGATGCACAGCAGCTGCAGCATGTGGTTCTGCACCATGTCACGCATGGCGCCGGTCTGGTTGTAGAACTCTCCGCGTCCCTCGGCGCCGACATGTTCGCCGACGGTGATCTGCACATGACTGATGCGCCCGCGCCGCCACAGCGGTTCGAACAGCATGTTGCCGAAGCGCAGCGCGATCAGGTTCTGCACGGTCTCCTTGCCGAGATAGTGATCGATGCGGTATATCTGCTTTTCCTCGAAGATCGAGCCGACCAGCTGATTGATGGCTTCGGCGGATGCTCGATCCTGTCCCAGCGGCTTCTCCAGCACCACGCGCGATTGGGGCGTGACGATCTGGGCGCGGCTCAGGTTTTCGCAGGTCGAGGTGAACAGATTTGGCGCCATCGACAGGAACATCACGCGTACACGGTCTTCACTGCCCTTGAGCTTCGCGGCGAGCCGGTCGAAGTCTTCGGGCACCGTGGCGTTCACCGACAGGTAGTCGACCAGCGCGACGAAGGTCTGCCAGTGCTCGGCCGTGAACTCCTCGGCTCCGAGGTGCGGACGACACTTGGCCTCCAGTTCCGCGAGGAAGCCGTCGCGGGTGTGATTGCTGCGGGCCACCGCGATGATGCGTGAGCCAGCGGTGATCTGCCCGGCGCTCACGCGTCGATACAGGGCCGGCATGAGCTTGCGCATGGCAAGATCTCCGGTGCCGCCGAACAGGATCAGATCGAACGGTTCAAGCTGCTGCATCGTTATCGCGCCCGTTATGCTACCGATCAGCAGAATAACGCAGTTTTCTTTACAGGAATGATCACCATGGCCGCTTTTTTGCATCCGCGGGTTATTGAGGTCACGGAGCGCATCCGCGAACGCTCCTGGGCCGAGCGCGATGACTACCTGGCGCGCATGAGTGCCGCGGCCACCGACAAGGTCACGAATCGCACCCGGCTGTCGTGCACGAATCTGGCGCATGGCTTTGCCAGCGCCGGCGCGGATGACAAGGCGGCGCTCAGGCAGCTGCGCTGGCCGAATCTCGCGATCATCAACTCCTATAACGACATGCTCTCCGCCCACCAGCCGCTGGAACGCTATCCGGTGATCCTGCGCACCGCGGCACGCGAGGCCGGCGCCACGGCCCAGGTGGCCGGCGGCGTGCCGGCGATGTGCGATGGCATTACGCAGGGCATGCCGGGGATGGAGCTGTCGCTGTTCAGTCGCGATGTGATCGCGATGGCCACCGGCGTATCGCTGGCGCATGGCATGTTTGATGCGACGCTGTGCCTGGGTGTGTGCGACAAGATCGTGCCGGGACTGCTGATCGGTGCATTGGCTTTCGGGCACCTGCCGACCCTTTTCGTACCCGGCGGTCCGATGCCATCGGGCATCGCGAACAAGGACAAGGCGCGCATCCGCAAACTGTTCGCCGAAGGCAAGATCGGGCGCGAGGCGCTGCTGGAGTCGGAAGCCGCCAGCTACCACACTGCGGGCACGTGCACCTTCTACGGTACGGCCAACAGCAACCAGATGCTCATGGAAGTCATGGGGCTGCATCTGCCGGGCAGCGCGTTCATACCGCCGAACACACCGCTGCGTGATGCCCTGACGGCCTTCGCCGCCAAGCGCGCGGCGCAGATCACGGCGCTGGGCAGCGACTATCGGCCGCTCGCGCGCATGATTGATGAGCGCGCGATGGTGAATGCCGTGGTGGGACTGCTCGCCACCGGCGGCAGCACCAATCACACCCTGCATCTGATCGCGATCGCACGGGCCGCAGGCCTGATCCTGGACTGGGAGGATTTTGATCGCCTCTCGGAGGTCGTGCCGCTGCTGGCGCGTATCTATCCGAATGGCGCCGCCGACGTGAATCACTTCCATGCCGCGGGCGGCGTGGGATTTCTCGTGCGCGAACTGCTGGATGCGGGACTCATGCACGCGCAGGTCAGCACCGTCGTGGGCGAGGGCCTGCGCGCCTATGCGCGCGAACCTTGGCTCTCGCCGCAGGGCCTGGCGTGGCGCGATGCCCCCGCCGTGAGCGGCGACACGTCGGTGCTCAGACCCGTCAGCGACCCTTTCAGCAAGGACGGCGGCCTGAAACTCCTGCGCGGCAACCTCGGCCGCGCGGTCATCAAGACCTCGGCGATCGCGGACGCGCACCGGATCGTAGAGGCGCCGGCACGTCTGTTCAACGATCAGGAGGAGGTGCTGAGCGCGTTCCGGGCCGGACAACTGGACTGCGATGCGGTGGTCGTCGTGCGCTACCAGGGGCCGCGCGCCAATGGCATGCCGGAACTGCACCAGCTCACTCCCGCGCGGGCCTCGCTCCAGGAT
>DASXLF010000394.1:0-3129 GCA_036496405.1 Steroidobacteraceae bacterium
CGAGATCGCCCAGGCCGCCTCCACCGGTTCGGAACTGGCCGCCATCTGCAACGCGCTGATCGAGCACGCCAAGGAGCGGGGCGGCGCCGATCACATCACGTGCATCCTGCTGCATGTTGCGGAAATGGCGGCAGAGCCGGCGACCCTCGTGCCGGCACACACCGCGACGGACTCACAAGCCGCTGCAGAAGCACAGCCTGGCACGCCTCCCGATGAGATGGAGGCCTTCTCGCCGGCGATTTGAAAAATCAGGGATTAGGCGTCAGGGTTCAGGGATCAAACCTGGGTGCCGCATCCTAGCTCTGCTAGGGTGGGTTTCAGCGACTTTGGGTCAAGACCTCCGCGTTCGACTACTTCAAAATCACTGGCTGCACACAGCTCAATCCGCCAAGGCCATCGCCGGCCAGGAGATCAGCGCCCGGACCGGACAGCTCGAATGTAGCCGTCTTGGTTGCGCCGCCGGGGCCCGCATTATGTCCCTGAATCGTGGTGGCCGTATTGATGATGTAGTCGAGCCGGTAGCCCCCGGCGGTCTTCGTGATCTGCGCCGTGCGCACCAGTTGGAATAACGACCACGTCCCCTGGAACGGCAGCGCCGGCGTGCCGTCATAGATCAGCGACGCGCTCTGCGCGCTGGCGGCGTTCCACATGAACTGCTGGTTATTTGACCCCGGCGCCATGCGCTGCCCATCGACCACGAACGAAGCGGTCGAGATGCCATTGCCGGGAATAAAGCGCAGACTGAACGTGAACGAAGGGGACTTCGCGCCCGGCGGATAAAGCGTCGAGCTGATGTGCGCGGCGCGGTTGAAGTAGGTCACGAATCTCGGATTCACCGGGCCCGGCGCGGAAGGAGCCGGAACATATTGCGCTCCGGACTGTGCAAGCGCCGTTTTCAGGACCGAATTGTACGCAGTCCACAGCGCGCCCGTATCGGGAGCAAAGGCCGCGTCTACGTCGGGCAGGCTGGCCATCACGTTCGAACTCGGGGTGAAGGGATATTTACCAAGAAGAGGGGCGATGGCGCTGCAGATCTTGGCGCCGCCTCCGTTGGCGGGGCCGCCCGGAGACGGTGAGAGCTTGCCAACGCATTCGATAGGCGACTTCAAGAGCGCCACAACGGTCGCTTCCGTGTGCATCTGGGGGTCGACATTGAAGGCCTGCGATGCCTGCTGCACAGCTCCGTTGGCCATCACCACCTGCTGTGCCACGGGCGCAAACTGGGTGGGGTCCGAAGGCGCCTGGCCGCCCTGCGAGGCCAGGTCGGCCGCGCCGGCAAGGTTCGCCAGGGCGGTCACGTACGGTGCGCTGCCCGGGCCGATGAGCCGGTCGGTTGCGTTTGGATCCACCAGCGCCTGCGTGGGCTGGAATACGGCCTTGATTTGCGGATCGGCAACCGCCGTATTGTGCGACACCGTGTAGAACAGCGCCAGCAGCGGCGACGCCGGCCCGGCCAGCGCATTCAGGCGCGCTGGCGCTTCCTTCAGGTTGCCGCAGCCCATGACCCGCGCGCTGATCAGGAACGTGTGCCACTCCTTCAGGAAGTCCGACGTATATTGCGAACCCAGGTCCTTACTGATCGCCGCCGTGTTCAGAGCTTGTCCGGCCTGGTTGCCCAGGACCCAGGTCTCGCCGGCCGCGTACTTTTCGGGATGCTGGATGGCGTCTTGCATCAACCCATAGCCCGCCTTGGTGAAAGCCCCGCGCACGATGTGGCCGTCTACTACATAGGTCGCGCTGCCGGGGTATTGGCGGTTGAAGTCAATGGGCGGGCTGGTCTTGTCGGCGTCGGTCAGCATGCTCTGATAAATGCGCGTCTCGGCAAGGAACTTGGAGAGATACATCCGCGTGCGCTCCACCGTGAGGTTGTCGGGCGTGATGGAGTAGGGCGGCTGCCGCAGCAGTTCGTTGCCGTAAAAGTCGATCTGCTTGGTCGCCAGAGTCTGCTGGTCGGCATCCACCGGGCGCGCGCCGATCCAGTACTGCAGAAACACCGGGGTGAGGAATTTGGTCTGGCTCTTGTCAGGATTGCTGGTGGTGATCAGGTAAGCCTTCAGCGGGTTATAGGCGGCGTTGTAGGCGCTGAAGTCGCCGTTGGTCGCGGGCGCGTCGGGCAGGCCGCGCATGTACGCAAGGAAATTGGCCTGCGCCGGATTGAGCAGCATCGGCCGGAAGCGGTCGAAGTAGACCTGGCGCGCCTGCGCGTCGAGCTTGTTGCCCTGGTACAGGCCCCAACGGTAACTCCAGGGCGCGCCGTTCTGCTGGTATCCATCGAGCTGCGCGATGGTCAGGCGCAGGTCGTCGAGGGCGCGCAGTTCGCCAAGGCCGGGCAGGGATGTGGCCGTGGCATCGGCCGCGGGCAACGCGCGCGCGTCGTTCTGAATGCGTCTTTGGAGCGCCGCGTTGTTGATGTACGAAACCACAAGAAAAATCGTGTAGAGCGCGAACAGAAAGACCAGCGTGCCGTAGAGGATTCTGCGGAAGAGCCGCGCCGGCGCGCTTTGCTTGCTGGCGGCGAGCGCGCTTTTGTCACCCAGGATCACTTCCGGCAGCAGCCGTGGCAGAAACGTCCACTGCGGCACGCGCGCCTGCGTCATCACCGGCGCCGCGGCCGGGGCGCGCGCTGCGGCCCGTCCCATGGAGAGGTTGATGTACTGCGTAGCGCCCGCATCCTGCGGCGTGTGCCGTTCCTCCGCCACCGGAGCGCTGGCGATGCGCTCCACGATCCGCGCGCGAACTCCAGCGAAGTAGAATCCCCGCAAATAGGGATTGGCGCTTAACTGGCTCGGCTTGCAGAGTTCCACCAGGTACTGGTTGAGATTCTTGCGCAGCTTGCCCAGTTCGCGCGGGAACTCATACACCCCTGAGACATTGGCCGGCTCGTTTTCGCGGTCCAGCATCTCCACGCGAAACTCGCCCAGCTTATAGACAAGCGCGTCGATGACGCCGGCCAGCGAGCGCGAAGCCTGCTCTGCGTACACGCCAGCCGACGCCTCGCTGCGCGGCAACGGCGAGCCCATCACCTGGCGCGCTTCGTCATCCGACAGATTGCGCACATACTCGGCAAAATGCGGGACGCGATCGAGCTTGGTGACGATCACATAGACAGGTACCGGCATGCCCAGCAGG
>DASXLF010000395.1:0-1544 GCA_036496405.1 Steroidobacteraceae bacterium
CTACCGCTCGGAATTCTTCGGCAAGCTGAGGGAGGTGTTGGGCAACCGCAGCGATGTGCAGATCGTGGGCGACCGCTTCATCTTCCAGTCGGAGGTACTGTTCGCAACCGGCTCTGCCGAGATCGGCGGCGACGGCAAAACGCAGCTCGCCGCCTTCGCCGCGACGCTGAAGGATATCTCGGCCAAGATTCCGAGCGATATCGACTGGCTGCTGCGCGTCGATGGGCACACCGACAAGCAGACCTATCACGGCAGGCTCGGCACCAATTGGGAGCTGTCGAGCGCACGCGCCATCGCCGTGGTCAAATTCCTGATCGATCAGGGCATTCCGCCGAACCGGCTGGTCGCCGCCGGCTTCGCCGAATTCCGTCCGCTGGCCGAGGGCGATTCCCCCGACGATCTGCGGCGCAACCGGCGCATCGAGCTTAAGCTGGACCAGCGCTAGCGTCTAATAGCGCTCGCGCGCGATCAGGACGATTCGGCCTGATCCGATCCTGATCTGGAACGCGGACTCTCATTGACCGCCATACCAAGCGGCTGGTCGAATTGAAGGGCGGCAAGCCGGGCATAGAGCCCGCCCTGGCGCACCAGTTCGGCATGCTTGCCAATGGCGACGATGCGCCCGTGATCCATCACCACGATACGGTCGCATTTCTGCACGGTGGCCAGGCGATGGGCGATGACGATGGTGGTGCGGTCCTGCATCAGCCGCTCCAGCGCCTTTTGCACCACCTGTTCGCTTTCCGCATCCAGCGCCGATGTGGCTTCGTCCAGCAGCAGCAGCGAAGGACTGCGCAGGATGGCACGCGCTATCGCGATGCGCTGGCGCTGGCCGCCCGAAAGCCGCACGCCACGTTCGCCCAGCGGGGTTTGCAATCCTTCGGGCAACCGGTCGAGGAACTCCGCGGCGAAGGCTGCTTCGGCCGCGGCGCGCACGGCAGCGTCGCTGGCGGCAGGCTGGCCATAGCGGATGTTATCCATGGCGCTATGCGAAAAGATCACCGGCTCCTGCGGCACCAGGCCAATGCGCTGACGCACGGCGCTGGGATCGGCCAAGGTGATGTCGACGCCGTCGAAGCGGATCCGCCCGCTCTGCGGATCGTAGAAGCGCAGCAACAGCTGAAACACCGTGGTCTTGCCGGCGCCCGACGGGCCGACCAGCGCCAGTTTTTCGCCCGGCAGGACCTGAAGATCCAGGCCATCGACGGCGTGCCGCTCAGGCCGCAGGGGATAGCTGAAACCGACATTTTCGAAGGTGACAGCGCCGCGCGCAGGCAGCGGCAGCGGCAAGGGCGACGCCGGCGGGGCAATGCTGGGCCTGGTTTCCAGCAGTTCGGACAGCCGCTCCATGGCACCGGCCGCACGCTGCACATCGCCCCAGCTTTCGCCCAAGCCCCCGACGGCGCTTGCCACCACCACGGCATAGAAGATGAAGGTCAGAAGCTGGCCGGCGCTGATTTCATTGTTCAGCACGTCATAGCCGCCAATCCACACGCCGAAACAGACGGCGCCGAAGACCAGCATCATGACGATGGCGGTCAGCC
>DASXLF010000396.1:0-1502 GCA_036496405.1 Steroidobacteraceae bacterium
GTGGTGCAGGACTTCACCGCCTTGCCGTCGAGATGCACGACGCAGGCGCCGCACTGCGAGGTGTCGCAGCCGACATGGGTGCCGGTCAGACGCAGATTCTCGCGCAGGAACTGCACCAGCAGGGTGCGGGGGTCGACATTCGCGGTGACGGGATTGCCGTTAACGATCAGGGAAACCTTGGCCATCAGCACTCTCTTGATCTGCGCGCCGCATATCGGCGACGCAGCGATTAAACCATTCCAGAGCCATAATATGGGCCCGTCCGGCAATGAGCAACCTTGCCCGGAACCGGCCCCTCACAGGCCCGCTAACCCTCTACCGCCTTGGCGAAATTGGCGAAGAACTCATCGGCCAGTTTCTTGGCTGCACCGTTGATCAGGCGCTGGCCGAGCTGGGCCAGCTTGCCGCCGATCTGCGCCTCGACGTTGTAGCTGAGCAGCGTGCCATCGTCCTTGTCGGTCAGCGCCACGGTGGCGCCGCCCTTGGCGAAGCCGGCGACGCCGCCCTCGCCCTCACCCGAGATCTTGTAGCCGTTGGGCGGGTCGAGATCGCTCAAGGTGACCTTGCCCTTGAAGCGCGCTGACACCGGCCCGACCTTCATCTTGGCGACCGCACGAAAGCCGTGATCGTCGGTCTTCTCCAACTCCTCGCAGCCGGGGATGCAGGCCTTCAGCACTTCCGGATCATTCAGCTTCTCCCACACCGCCTGGCGGCTCGCCGGAAGCTGGACCTCGCCGCTCATTGTCATTGCCATGGGGGCCTCCCCGCACACACTGATTTGTTACATCCCAGTTAAAGCACCGAGGACGGAAAAGAAAGGCCGCCGAAGACCATGTGGGATGCATATTCGCAGGCGCGAAAGCCTTGAACCGCAACGCTTTGGGATTGGCAGGCAGCGACGGGAATGGTTAGGTCGCGCACCCATGAGCACCTCCCTCTCGCCCCTGCTCGCCCCCATGCTGTCGAGCTATCAGATGCGCACCGTCTGTGACGATGCGACCACGCTCCAGCACATGCTCGATTTCGAAGCGGCACTGGCGCGCGCCGAGGCTGCGACCGGCGTGATCCCCAACGGCGCCGTCGAGCTGATCGCAAAAGCCTGCAAAGCCGAAATATACGACGGCGCCGGGCTCGCGGAAGCTGCGACCCGTTGCGGCAATCTCGCCATCCCCCTGGTGAAGGCGCTCACGGCGCAAGTGGCCGGGCTGGATGCGGAGGCCGCGCGCTATGTGCATTGGGGCGCCACCAGCCAGGACGTGATCGACACGGCCACAATGCTCAGCCTGCGCGCCGGTATCGGCGTGCTGCTTGCCGACATCGACCGCGCGATCAAGGGATTTGCCGATCTTGCACGGAAGCATCGCCACACGGCGGTGGTCGCACGCACCTGGCTGCAGCATGCGCTGCCGATGCCGTTCGGGCTCAAGCTTGCCGAATACGCTGCCGCGCTGCATCGCTCGCGCGTGCGATTGAAAGGGCTGCACCGCGACGCGCTGGCGCTG
>DASXLF010000397.1:0-1639 GCA_036496405.1 Steroidobacteraceae bacterium
CGCCTTCAGCGAACGGCGTCGCGAAGGTGACACGCAGATGGCCGGTGGCGTCACATATGCCCACGCCGTACTGCACGAATGGCGCATTTGTCTGCAGCGCGGTGATATCGGTTCGCAGCGCATTGTCGGCGGCAATGCGCGCCGTCTGTTCCGCGCTATCCCCCGCGACCCGGTTGGCCGTCTCTGTCGCAATCGCGTCGGTGACGCCTAGCAGGTTGAGCGCGTCGGCGATCGTCGGCGCCGACACCACCGGCTCCATCGCCGCGGATACGATGGTGTCCGAGTATTGGTCAAGGACGAGGTTCCCGGCGCCGTCATGCAGGATCAGCCGGTACGCGCCATCTCCGAACACGATACAGCGGCCGGCAGCGTCGAGGATGATCGGGTTGGTGTTCGCCGCGGTCTGGTCAGGATCGAGCCAGGTTTGCTTGGCAAGCGTTGTTCCTGGTGCGTAAGTTGTGAGGGTCCCACCCGCGTAGGGATGCCCGTCGGCATCGATAAACTGCAACTCGGGTGTTGGAAGAAGTGCTACCATTGCGCCCTCAACTCTGTGACTGTCCGCCCTGCGGCGGCGCGCCGCCGTCCGCCGGCTCAGCGATCAGCCAGCAGCCTTGCAACGCCGTCGCCATCGGCACGGACCAGCTGAGCTCGAATACGCGATCCCGCGTGTAGCCAAGCCTCTGCCATTGGAGCGATGTCTGATACTCGCCGATGTCGCCGATGGACTGCGCCACCGGGCTGCCCCACGAGTGCCCCCGGTCGTCCGACCAGCGCAGGCTGATCAGACCTTCCCGCACGGGCAACACCGCTGGCTGTGGCGCCGGCGCCAGCACGCAGGAGCCGGACGCCTGGGAAACCAGCGGTGGCGCGGCAATGGTGAATGCCCCGCCAGTGCCATTATTGGCTGCGAAGTCGTTCGCGGTCCCGCCGGGCCTGACAGTCAGATAAATCGGCGGCGCCGTGCCCAGCACGCTCGATGCATTGGCGCCAAGATCGACCGGCACAAGATCCGCGCGGATAAACTTGCGCCGGTTGGCGGCAACGGCCAGGTCGAAGAATGCCGCTGGTGCGGCAATGAATAGGTCAGCGAGGCCAGGGCCTGGCGCTGCTGAGCCGGCGCCGCCGATGTTCCAGCCATTGTATGTCGGCGCTATGTGGAACTGTCCGGAGGCAGTCCACCCGCCACTCGTGAGTGTTAGCGGGGCATCGTTGTGATAAACCTGGATGCGTTGCGTCACCGGATCGGCCGACACAAGAATGTGCGAAAGCACGTCATTGATCGGCGCATCATATAAGCCATCGAATACGGGGGCGCTCACTCCCGCCAATAACCTGATATGCACGCTTGAATTGTTGACATTGACCAGGAGGAACGTGATCACGTTGGAAACGCCGACCGCGCGGGGCTGCGACCCGAGACACAGCCATTCACTGAACAGCAGGTAGCTGAATGGCGTTGACGGGAAGCCTGTCGTGCCACCTGACTGCGTCACGGCGACGCCGGTATTCGGCAGCAGACTGGTCTGCATGGTATAGGTTGATGGTCCGGGCAACAGGATAGACGGCGCGGCTGGCGCGTTCCCGGTTTCCATATCGGCGAGGAACTGCCGGTAGAACACCCGCCTTCCATCGGCCAGCA
>DASXLF010000398.1:0-2064 GCA_036496405.1 Steroidobacteraceae bacterium
ACCCCAAAGCCGAGCGCCGCGCCCATGCCGCATTGCATCACCGGGGCTACGACCCGTACCTGCCGCTCATCACCGTCCGCCGCCGCTCCGTCTGGCATAGCGAGCCGCTGTTCCCCGGCTATCTGTTCATCCACCTCGACCTCGCCCGGCCGTGGTACCCAATCCGCTGGGCCCCAGGGGTCTACTACCTCCTCACTGTGGCCGGTTTGCCACAGTCCTGCGCCGCGGGCGCTGTGGAGGCCGTACAAGCCGCCGAGGCCGAGCGCGCTACACAACACCCAACCGCAGCCTCCTGGGCGCCTGGCATGGCTTGCAGCCCCACCACGGGGCCATTCCGCGACTACCCAGCCGTCATCACCTCCGTCACACGTGAAACAGCCACCCTCGCCATCATGATGCTCGGACAACTTCGCAACGTCTCAGTGCCTCTCGATTGTCTCAAGGCACGGAACTAGTAGCACAGAGTGCACAAATGCCTCGTGGGAGTGGCGTCGGCTTTGGTGGCCGCACAAAAACCAGCGGCCAAGGCCGCAAGCCCGGCGTACCGAACACGCTCAACCGTTCCATTAAAGAGATGATCGTCGGTGCGCTCTGTGCTGCCGGTGGCCAGGATTACCTGCAACGCCAGGCCGAACAGAACCCCGTGGCTTTCATGGGCCTCGTCGGCCGCGTGCTGCCGCTGCAAGTCACCGGCGAGAATGGCGCACCGATCGCTGTTGACTTCCGCTGGGCCGATGCATTGCCCGCGGTCGTCACGATCGAAGCTGACGAGCAACCGATCAGCGTTACATTCGTAGATACAGACAATGGCTAAGCGTCAGACAATTACGCTGCCGTTCGCGCCACGCCCCTGGCAGGCTCGTCTGATCGATGATCGCGCGCCGCGCATCGTCGCTGTCGTGCACCGGCGGGCAGGCAAATCGACGGCGTTGATGTGGCGCGGCTTGAAGCGCGCGATTACCGATCCTAAGCCATTGCCTCGCGTGGTGCATATACTCCCGTATGGCGTGATGTGGGCGCGCACCGGGTTGTGGGATCAATTGGTGCGCGCTGCTGATGCGATACCGGGCGCTGCTATTCGCAGATCAGAGATGGCGATAAAACTGCCGAATGGCGGCACCTACCAGGCTGGCGGAGGCGATAACGTAGATAGCTGGCGCGGTGGTTCGGCCGATGAGGTTATCGTTGACGAAGCCGACGATACGCCGCCAAGCCTCATTCCGCTGGTCATCGAGCCGATGTTGGCGGATCGTCATGGCTCGCTGGTGCGCAGCGGCACGCCGAAAGGCCGCGGCTTATTGCAGGCCGCCTACGACCATGCCCGCGTCACGCCTGGCTACAGCACGTATCTGCTCGACTACACCAAGACCGGCGCACTGTCGGCCGAGGCAATAGAGCGGCTGCAAATGGAGATGACAGAGGAGGAGTTCGCCCAGGAGTTGCTATGCAGCTTCGCCTCACCGAACTCCGGCAGCTATTACGGCAAGCTGATGGACGACGCGGAGCGCGAAGGGCGCATCACCAGCGTGCCGCATGATCCGGCGCTGAAGGTGTGGACGAGTTGGGATATCGGCATTGACGACAGCACAGCCATCTGGTGCGCGCAGATTACACGTGGCGGCGAATGGCGCCTGATCGACTACATCGAGGACAGCGGTGCCGGGTTCGATCACTATGCGCGGCTGCTTCAACAGCGGCCGTATGTGTATGAGAAGCACCTCCTTCCGCATGACGCCAAGGTGCGCGAGCTCGGTTCCGGCCGCTCCCGCATCGAGACCCTGCATGGCCTCGGTGTGCGTCCCACGCGCACCGTGCGTGAGCACAGTGTTGCCGACGGCATCAATGCGGTGCGGATGATCCTGCCGCGCTGCTGGTTTGATGCCGAGCGGTGCGCGAAGGGCATCCACGCGCTGCGGCATTACCGCAGGGAATGGAACGAAGCAGCGCAGACCTGGCGAGCATCACCGGTCCATGACCACGCGTCGCATGGGAGCGATAGCATGCGCTACCTCTCGCTGGGCGTACGCGAGGCCGAGGTGAAACCGATCGACAGCATCATCGAGA
>DASXLF010000399.1:0-1864 GCA_036496405.1 Steroidobacteraceae bacterium
AGCCGGCCACCCTCGTGGATTTGCTGGCGCACCTGGATGAGCGGGTACTGGCGCCGGTCGTCACGGCGCTCAAGGACGGTGTGATCCGCCAGCTGACGCTGATCGCGAACGATCGCTGCAGTGTGCTGACGGCGCGTGATGGCTTGCGCTTCTGGCGCCGCTCGCGCGGACCCTGGGCGGTGCTGCAATGACGCCGGAAATCCGCCGCCGTCCCGTCAGTAGTGATCACAGTGCCTTGGGTGAGACGCTGCATCCGGTATTGCGGCGCGCCTATGCCGCGCGCGGCATCCGCGAGCCGGCACAGCTGTCCACGGAACTGTCGCGCCTGCTGCCCGTGGGCAGTCTCGGTGGCGTGGCCGCCGCCGTGGAGCTGCTGCTGGGTCATCGACAAGGCGGTCGCATCCTGGTGATCGGAGACTTTGACGCCGATGGCGCCACCAGTACGGCGCTGATGCTGCGGGCGCTGCGCGCCTGGGGCTTCGCGCACGTGGACTTCCTGGTGCCGAATCGCTTCGAGTTCGGCTATGGCCTGACTGCGGAAATCGTCGCCGTGGCGGCCGCCCGCAACCCTACGCTGCTGGTCACGGTCGACAACGGAATATCGAGCATCGCCGGGGTGGCCAGCGCACGGGCCCTGGGGCTGGACGTGCTGGTCACCGATCATCACCTGCCGGCCGAGCAACTGCCGCAGGCCAATGTCATCGTCAATCCGAATGCGGGTGGGGATGAGTTCGCCAGCCGCTGCCTGGCCGGAGTCGGGGTCGCGTTCTACGTCCTGGCGGCAGTCAAGCGCACCCTGGATGAGCGCAATCTGAGTCCCCCTGGTGCGCCCGGCGTCGCGGACTTTCTGGATCTGGTCGCGCTCGGAACCGTGGCCGACCTGGTGCCGCTGGACACCAACAACCGCGTGCTGGTGGCGCAGGGCCTGCGCCGCATCCGTGCCGGGCGCTGCGTTCCCGGCATCACCGCGCTGCTGGAGGTGGCGCAACGGCGGCGCGCGGACCTGACGGCCACCGATCTGGGATTCTCGGTCGCCCCGAGGCTCAATGCCGCCGGACGCCTGGAGGATATGACCATCGGCATCCAGTGCCTGCTCACGGATGAGGCGCACACCGCGACGGCGCTGGCCACGCGACTGGATGGCATCAATCGTGAGCGCCGCCAGATCGAGGCGCGGATGCAGGCGGACGCACTGGCCGCGCTGCGTGGATTTGACGATCCGCTGAACCGAGCCGGCCAGCGCAATGGGCTTTGCCTGTTTGATGAGAGCTGGCACCAGGGCGTCGTCGGCCTGGTCGCCAGCCGGATCAAGGATCGGACCGGCCGACCGGTGATCGCTTTCGCGCGCGCCGGGGATGGGGTGCTGCGTGGCTCGGCCCGATCGGTTCCGGGACTGCACATTCGTGACGTGCTCGACGCCATCGCAACCCGCAGGCCCGAACTCATCGCCCGCTTCGGCGGTCACGCGATGGCCGCGGGCATGACTTTGGAGTTCGCCAACCTCGATGAATTCGCGGCCGCCTTCGATCAGGAGGTCAGTCGCTGGGCGCAGGGGGGCGGATTCTCGACCTGCATCGAAACCGACGGCGAACTGAGCGTCGCGGAGCTGGCGCTGGAGACCGCAGCGGCGCTGCGCGCCGGGGGGCCCTGGGGACAGCTGTTTCCGGAACCGACATTCGATGGAGTGTTCAACGTGCGCAATACGCGCATCGTCGGTGAGCGGCACGTGAAAATGTGGGTGGAGGTACCGCACACCGGGCGCGCCTTCGATGCCATCGCCTTCAATTTCCTGGACGCGGCCGATGCGGGCGGTGCACGGCAGTTGCCCAGCGGCGAGGTGCACCTGGTGTACCGCTTGGACATA
>DASXLF010000400.1:0-3535 GCA_036496405.1 Steroidobacteraceae bacterium
ATATCGTCTCGCCACTCACCTTGTGCTGGCGCTGCTGATTTATGCCGCGATCGTCTGGACCTTGCGCCGGCTGGCGGGCCGGCCGGCTGTGCCGGCGACCGCTCGGCTGAAGGCGACCGGCGTCATTTTGCTGGTGCTGACCTTTGTGCAACTTTATCTCGGTGCGCTGGTCGCCGGCCTGCGCGCAGGAAAAATCTACAACACCTGGCCCGATATCGACGGCGGATTTATTCCCTCCGCGGCGCGGCTGTTCTTTGAACAGCCATGGTGGCGCAATCTGTTCGACAATACGCTCACCGTGCAGTTCGAACATCGCATGACCGCCTATACGCTGTTCGTACTCGCGATCCTGCACGCGCTCGATGCCATCCGCGCGCGGGCAGGCGCCGCCGTGGTCCAGGGGGCTTTGTGGCTGGTGGCCGTGATTACGCTACAGGCGGTGCTCGGCATTTTGACGCTGCTCCATCAAGCGCCGATCGATCTGGCGCTGACGCATCAGGCGGTGGCGATCGCGGTGCTGACATCAGCGGTTTTTCAGGCCGAGCGTCTGGCGGCGCGGCAGCCCGGCGAACTGCCGCGCGACGTCGCGCTGCCGCTGGGCCAGCCCGGTTGATTTGAGCAATTCTAACTTTGCAAGAATGCTCGACGGCCCTGTTTTCAAGGGCTTTCGTACGGTGGCGCAGCTATTGACGAAGTTGTGTGGCCGGTTGCGGCTTTACTTGAAAGTTCTGGACGATAAAACGAGGCAAACACAGGGTTTGCTCATGTCGTCAGCCTTCATTCAATCCGCCGTCATTCTGCTTCGCGAGGGCCTCGAGGCCATGCTGGTGATCGCCGCGCTCGCGGGCTACCTCAGCAAGGCCGGCGCCGCGCACCGGGTGCAGGCGCTCTATGGCGGCGCGCTCGCCGCCATAGCCGCGAGCCTGGTCGCGGCCTGGCTGTTCGCGGTGCTGAACTCCGGCGAACACAGCGACATCATGGAAGGCATCATTATCCTGATCGCGGCCGGCCTGATGCTCTATGTCAGCGGCTGGCTGATGGTGAAGCAGGATCCGAACGGCTGGAAGGATTACCTGGCGCAGAAGGCCGATCACGCGCTGGCGCAGGACACCGTCTGGGCGGTCGGCGCGCTGGCTTTCCTCGCGGTGTTTCGTGAAGGCGCCGAGACCGTGCTGTTCATCAATGCGCTGGCGACCACCGAGGGCGGCTGGAGCGCCGGCCTGTTCGCGGGCTTGGGGGTCGCGACCATCGGACTTGCGGTGCTGTTCTACTTCATCAACCTGATCGCGCAAAAAATTCCGTTGCGGCCACTGTTCATCATCACCTCGGCTTTCCTGTTTGCGATGGCGATCAAGTTCATAGGCGAGGCCGTGCAGGAGTTTCAGGAGCAGTCGGTGCTGCCGTTCACCGAGTTGAAGAGTCTTTCCTGGTTCGGCGTCGTCGGACTGAACCCGACCGTCGAGGCATTGTCCGCCCAGCTTCTGGTGATCCTGTTCGCGCTGGCGACCTATTCGGTGTTCGTGCGCAACAGCCGGCTTGCCCGCGACGACAAGGCCACGATGCGCGCGGCCAAGCACTGATAGCGGTTGATAGCTGAATCGAAAATCAACCTAACAGTAACCATAAACGCCGCAGGCGTAGGGCAGCCGATCCCAGTAGCCGACATAGGGGCCGCCATAATAAGGGCCCTGATAGTCGTAGGAATGGGTCGAGCCATAATACCCCGGAAGCGTCGCCGACCCCGGCAGCAATGGCGTGTGGGGCGGTAGATACGGCGTGAACAGCACGTCGGGATCTGGCTCGACCCGCACCCGGAGGCCGTAAGGCGGCGGCGCCTTGCGATGAACGGTCGCGCCGGATCCGTTCGGCAAGTCGGCGGCGAAGGCGGACCCGGCCGCAAATGCCGCGACGGCAAATGGCATCGTCCAGCGCAACATGGCTCCGCTCCGAATCATCGACGACACCTTACGCCGGAATGGCCGTCGAGGAGAGAGGCCAGCCGTTAACGGGCGCATCCGGGAGTGCGTCAGGCGGTCGCGGAAGCGCGATTGCGCGCGCATGATCGCGCTGCTGACGACCAGCAAATTGACGACGGAGCAGGGCGGCTTTCGCCGCCGAAACAACGCCGGTCGTTCGCGGGTAACTATATCGTAGTTTCGAAACGTGATGAACGTGTAGTTAAAGCAAAAGCCGCGCAAACACGTCAGATACTGCAATATCAGCGATTTGCGCCATTTCGACCGCTAAAGGCCTGGTTTGCCGGATTGAGCGCGCGAATCTCGGTTTATGTCTCTTTAACGCATCCAATCCCAGAGTAACCATGCCTGAACGGCCGTCGGCGCATATCCTGCGCAGTAGAGTTGAGTTCACATCAGAAGGATATGATCCGTGTCCAGTATTGTTCTTTCCGCATCGGTTCGCCAGAACCTGCTCTCGCTGCAATCCACCGCTTCGCTGCTCGCCACCACGCAGAACGACCTCGCCACCGGCAACAAGGTCAACTCCGCGCTGGACAACCCGACCAGCTTCTTCACCGCATCGGCGCTGAACAACCGCGCCAGCGACATCGGCAATCTGCTCGACAGCATCGGCAACGGCGTGCAGGTGCTGCAGGCCGCCAACACCGGCATCACCTCGCTGCAGAGCCTGGTCGCCTCCGCCCAGTCGGTCGCCAACCAGGTGCTGCAGACCCCGGTCGGCTACTCGACCAAGTCCAGCGTTTCGACCACGGCGATTGATGGCGCCACCGCCAACAACCTGCTCGGCACCGGCACCGGCTACACCGATGCGACGTTCGCCGGCGCCACCTCCACCGGCACCATCACCACGGCCTTCACCAACGCCGCCGCCACCGGCACCGCGGTCAACAACGACGACACCACGGTAGCCCCGATCAGCACCGCCACGCTGCTGGTTGGTACCGCCGGTACCACCTCGAACGACCTCGCCACCGCGATCACCGACGGCTCCACGCTGGTCGTCAACGGCAAGACCATCACGTTCTCGACCGCCACCACCTCTTCGACGGGTTCGGCGTCGTCCGGCTTCACCATCGGCATCGGCACCGGCAGCACCGCCTCGGTCGCGACCATCCTGAGCGATATCGACGCCATCACCGGCACCACCCCCGCATCGTCGGTGACCAGCGGCAAGCTGGTGCTGCAGACCGGCACCACCGCCAACCTGACGATCACCGGCTCCGGCAACGCGCTGGCCGAACTCGGCCTCAGTTCCGGCGTCACCCAGGCCCGCACCGGCGGCGTCGCCAGCACCACGGCGCTGGTTGGCACCGCTTTGTTGTCCGGCACCACCGCCAGCACTGTCGGCGCACTGTCGACCGGCTTCACGGCGGGCGACACGCTGACGGTTGACGGCAAGACGCTGACGTTTGTCACCGGCGCTGCCGGCGCCAACCAGATCAGCACCACCGGCACGGTTGCCAGCCTGCTCGCGGCGATCGATACCGCCAGCGGCAGCGCCACGGCTTCGTCGGTCGCCGGCGGCGCCGTCGTCCTGCACACCGGTACCGTCAACA